>NZ_JBHWLC010000196.1:0-1035 GCF_042730635.1 Streptomyces sp. NPDC059917 | reverse complement strand
GACGACGGTCCAGTTGTCGTTGCCGGTGAGGAGGGTGGTGAGGTCGCCCTTGCCGTGTTGTTCGATGGCGGTGTCGAGTTGGTCGGCCATCTGGGTGTCGTAGACGGGGCGTTCGACGTCGCGGAAGACGCCGATGGGGGTGTGGTGGAGGGTGTCGGGGTCGGCGAGGCGGGAGAGGGCGAAGGCGTTGGTCGGTGACGTGGTGTGGGCGTCGTGGACCAGGATGTCGGCTTCGTTGTCCGGGGTGACGGTGACGACGTGGAGGTCGCCGGTGGCGCGGTCGCGGACGACGCCCTGGGAGCCGTCCGCGCCGAAGCGGATGGGTGCTCCGTGTTCGAGGCGGATGACGGCTTCTTGTGCTTGTTCCTGGTCCTTGAGGACCTCGAAGGCGCCGTCGTTGAAGATGTTGCAGTTCTGGTAGATCTCGACGAGGGCGGTGCCCTGGTGGTCGGCGGCGGCGCGCAGGACCTCGGTGAGGTGTTTGCGGTCGGAGTCGACGGTGCGGGCGACGAAGGTGGCTTCGGCGCCGATGGCGAGGGAGACCGGGTTGAAGGGGGCGTCGAGGGAGCCCATGGGGGAGGACTTGGTGAGTTTGCCGACCTCGCTGGTGGGCGAGTACTGGCCCTTGGTCAGTCCGTAGATCCGGTTGTTGAAGAGCAGGATCTTGAGGTTGACGTTGCGGCGCAGGGCGTGGATGAGGTGGTTGCCGCCGATGGAGAGGGCGTCGCCGTCGCCGGTGACGACCCAGACGGACAGGTCGCGGCGGGAGGTGGCCAGGCCGGTGGCGATGGCGGGGGCGCGGCCGTGGATGGAGTGCATCCCGTAGGTGTTCATGTAGTACGGGAAGCGGGAGGAGCAGCCGATCCCGGAGACGAAGACGATGTTCTCCTTCGCCAGTCCCAGTTCCGGCATGAAGCCCTGGACGGCGGCCAGGACGGCGTAGTCGCCGCAGCCGGGGCACCAGCGGACTTCCTGGTCGGACTTGAAGTCCTTCATCGACTGCTTCGCCTCGGCCCTGGGCACGAGGGAGAGCAG
>NZ_JBHWLC010000195.1:0-1097 GCF_042730635.1 Streptomyces sp. NPDC059917 | reverse complement strand
TCAAGCGCCGGCGGGGCTGGGTTGGCCGGCGGCCTCAAGCGCCGGCGGGGCTGGGTTGGCCGGCGGCCTCAAGCGCCGGCGGGGCTGGGTTGGCCGGCGGCCTCAAGCGCCGGCGGGGCTGGGTTGGCCAGGGTCGGCCGGGTCGGCAGGGTCGCCGAAGCGGGCCAGGGCCAGGGCGCCCGATACGGCTACCGCGAAGCCGAGGACGGCCAGCCAGGCCAGGCCGTCACGGGTACGGTCGCCCAGCCACACCACCCCGACCACCGCCGGACCGACCGTCTCGCCCAGCACCAACCCGGCCGTGGCCGCCGTCACCGACCCCCGCTGCAAGGCCGAGGTCAGCAACAGGAACGCCGCCCCACCCCCCAACAGCAGCGCGTACGTCGCCGGGTTCGCCACCAGCGCCCCCGGCGCGAAGCCGTCGATCAGCCGGACCGCGACCTCCACCACCCCGAAACCCGTCCCCGCCCCCAGACCCAGGACCAACGCCCGCGCCCGGTCCGGCAGCCGCCCCGCCACCGCCCCCACCAGCAGGACCGCCGCCGCGACGCCCAGCATCGACCACGTGAGCGCCGTGCTCCCGGGCCGGGAGCCCTCCGCCCCCGAGGCCAGCCCCAGCAGCGCGAGCCCGAGGCAGACCACCCCCACCGCCCCCCACTCCGTACCGCTGAGCCGGACCTTCAGCAGCCTGGCCGCGACCACCGCCGTCACGGCCAGGCTGGCGGCCAGCGCGGCGCCGACGGCGTAGATCGGGATCGAGCGCAGGGCGATGATCTGGAAGACGAAGCCGATCCCGTCCAGGCCGAGGCCCGCCAGGTACCGCCACTGCCGCAGCGCCCGCATCAGCAGCGCCGGGTCCACCCCCGACCCCGTCCCGGGCTCGGCCGCCCGCGCGGCCACGGCCTGGAGCACGGAGGCGGTACCGAAACAGACCGCAGCCGCGAGCGCGCACACCATCCCGATCAGCACGGAACCACTGTGGCACCCTCCCGCCGCCGTCGCCGGACGCAACCCCGGCGACGGCGGCCCCGCACCCGGACCGAGGGCGTGTTTCGAAAGTCCCGCCTGGCTCGCGACGCCTGGTACCGCGCCTCGCG
>NZ_JBHWLC010000193.1:0-1198 GCF_042730635.1 Streptomyces sp. NPDC059917 | reverse complement strand
CCGCCATGCCGACGCCACCGGCCGCCGCGTGCACCAGCAGGCGCTCGCCCGCCGCCAGCCCCGCCAGGTCCACCAACCCGTAGTACGCCGTCAGGAAGACGATCGGGGTGGCGGCGGCCTGCGCGAACGACCAGCCGTCCGGGACCCGGACCAGGGTGCGGTGGTCGGTGACGGCCACCGGCCCGCCGCCGTTCTCGAACAGGCCCATCACCCGGTCCCCGGGCGCGAAGCCGGTCACCGCGCTCCCGGTCTCCAGAACGACACCGGCCGCCTCGCTGCCGAGCGGAGCCTCCCCCGGGTAACTGCCGAGGGCGATCAGCACGTCCCGGAAGTTCAGGCCGACCGCGCGCACCGCGACCCGGACGTCCCCGGCGGCGAGCGTCGCCGTGGCCGTCGGCGAGACGGTCAGCGCGACGTTCTCCAGGGTGCCCTTGCCCGTACTGCCGAGGTGCCAGCCCGGCGTATCGGCCGGGGGCACGAGTACGGCGTCACCCGCCACCCGGACCAACCGGTTCCCGTACGACTCACCGTCACGGACCGCGAGTTGGGACTCACCGGAGCCGAGGGCGGACCAGAGCTCGGCAGCGTCCGGCAGGTGGTCGCCATCGAGATCGACCAGCGTGAAGCAGTCGGGCACCTCGGTCTGCGCCGTGCGCACGAGACCCCACACCGCCGCACCGGCCAGGTCCGTGACGCCCTCGCCGAGCCGGGCCGCCTGAGCGCCCCGGGTGACGACCACGAGGCGCGCGGCCGCGAACCGCTCCTCGACGACCCACTGCTGTACGACGCCCAGCACGCCCGCGACGGCGCGGTGCGTGGCCTCGACCGGATCCGGCCCGGAGGCGGGGCAGTCCAGGAACACCACGTCCGGTACGTCGTCGCCCGCGTCGATCCCGGCGAGCAGTGCGTCCAGGTCACCGTGCACGGACGCGCCCGCCCCCAGCACCACGGCCGACGCGGATCGCGCGTCCCCGATGACGGCCGCCCGCAGCCCGTCCACGGACTGGCCGGCACCCGCACCGAGCGCGACCCAGTCGACCCCGAACAGGCTGTCCCGGCCTGTGGCTTCCCCGCCGCGCAACTGCTCGGCGGACACGGGCCGCAGGGTGAGTTCGTCGATGGTGAGGGTGGGTGTTCCGGTGGGGTCGGTGAGGGTGATGTTGATGGTGGTGGGTGTGGTGGGGGTGAGGGTGGCGTG
>NZ_JBHWLC010000192.1:0-1228 GCF_042730635.1 Streptomyces sp. NPDC059917 | reverse complement strand
GCTCGGTTGACGTGCTGGAGGAGGTGGAGCGTCGTCGGGTTCTGGTGGAGTGGAACGAGACGTCTGCTGTTGTGGGTGAGGTGTCGGTCGCGGGGTTGTTCGAGGCGCAGGTGGCGCGGACTCCGGATGCGGTCGCTGTGGTGGGTGATGGGTTCGAGGTGTCGTATGCGGAGTTGGATGCGCGTGCGAATCGTCTGGCGCGGTATTTGGTCGGTCGGGGTGTGGGGCCGGAGTCCGTGGTGGGTGTGTGCGTGGAGCGTGGTGTCGGGTTCGTGGTGGCGTTGTTGGCGGTGTCGAAGGCGGGTGGTGCGTATCTGCCGATCGATCCGGGGTATCCGGCGGAGCGGATCGGGTTCGTCCTGGCCGATTCGGGTGCGGTGTGTGTGGTGACGCAGGTGTCGTGTGCGGGTGTTGTGCCTGCGGGTGTGGTGTCTGTGGTGGTGGATGAGGTGTCGGTTGCCGGGGAGATCGGGTCTTTGGTGGGGTCGGCGCCGGGTGTGGGTGTGGTGTCGGGTCAGGCGGCGTATGTGATTTATACGTCGGGTTCGACGGGTGTGCCCAAGGGTGTGGTGGTGTCGCATGTGGGTGTGGGGTCGTTGGTCGCGGCTCAGGTGGAGCGGTTCGCGGTGGATGGTGCGAGTCGGGTGTTGCAGTTCGCGTCGGTTGGTTTTGATGCGGCGACGGCTGAGGTGTTGGTGGCGTTGTCGGTGGGTGCTGCTGTGGTGGTGGCGCCTGCGGGCGAGTTGCTGCCTGGTGGCGGGTTGGTGGAGTTGGTGGGGCGTCTTGGGGTGACGCATGTGACTCTGCCGCCGGCTGTGTTGGGTGTGTTGGGTGGGGGTGATTTGCCTTCGGTGTCGACGTTGGTGTCGGCGGGTGAGGTGTTGGCTGGTGAGTTGGTGGAGAAGTGGGCGCCGGGTCGTCGGTTGGTGAATGCGTATGGTCCGACGGAGACGACGGTGTGCGCGACGATGTCGTCTCCGTTGGTTGCGGGTGGTGTGCCGGTTATTGGTGGGCCGGTGGTGAATGCGCGGGTGTTCGTGCTGGATGGTTCGTTGCGGCCGGTGCCTGTGGGTGTGGTGGGTGAGTTGTATGTGGCTGGTGTGGGTCTGGCGCGTGGGTATGTGGGGCGTGCGGGTCTGACGGCTGAGCGGTTCGTAGCTTCGCCTTACACCAATGCTGGTGAGCGGATGTATCGGACGGGTGACCGTGTCCGGTGGACCGCTGAGGG
>NZ_JBHWLC010000191.1:0-1245 GCF_042730635.1 Streptomyces sp. NPDC059917 | reverse complement strand
TGGCGGGCTGGACGCGCCGGGCGGCTTCTGCTACTTGCGGCTGAGGGTTTGATCGTCCCCGTTATCAGGATCTCCCACGCTGCGCCGCATCTTCGGATGCGCCTTCGAGCCGCCGAATTCCCACGGGTTGCCGTCGCAGACGGTGGTCCAAACCTTCTGCGCTTCCTCGTCGTCGGGATACGCGCCCCACTTGCCGGTGCCGCTGCACTCCGACACCTTGTCGCCGTCGTTATTGAACTCGGCAAGGTTGGTTACGACGACGGTGCCGTCGTCCTTGAAGAGCAGGGTCCCGGTATCGCCCTCGGTCCAGGTGCCTACGATGTCGGCCCGAGCCAATGTCTGTGGCTGCCCTATGCACCCCGTGGCCAGCGTCAACACCGCGACCGCCAAGACCACTCCACGCAACCCCGCAGCGACTCGCCCTCGTTCATCACGCATGACTCCCCCTTGCGTACGTCAAACCCTGGTTGCTTCGCACACCAGATCGTCAAGCGCTCACGCTGCCACGAAAGCTGAACATGTTCAACTCTGCTCGGCGCGCATTGGCAGCCCCGCTCCACACCGAATTGAGCGGTGCACCTTGGCCACTCGCCGTAAGGCGCCATTTCATTTGATGATGCGGCGGTAGCAGATCAGGGTGCTGGCGATGCCGACGAAGGCGAGGAAGTGCTCAGGCTTGCGTTCGTAGCGGCGGTGCAGGTGTCGGCATCCGTTCAGCCAGGACATGGTTCGCTCGACCACCCAGCGGTGCCGGCCCAGCCGATCGGAGGCTTCGATTCCGCGCCGCGCGATGCGGGGCACGATCTGTCGTCGTCGCAGCCAGTTGCGCAAGTGGTCGTAGTCGTAGCCCTTGTCGCCGTGGAGCTTTGCGGGGCGGCGGCGACGGGGCCGAAGCGGGAGCGGATCGGTGGTATCCCTCGCATCAGCGGGATCAGGGCCTGGCTGTCGTGGTCATTGGCGGCCGAGATGCCTATCGAGATGGGCAGGCCGTTGCGGTCGACGAGCAGATGGATTTTCGATCCTGGCTTGCCACGATCGGTCGGATTCGGTCCCGTCAACGGCCCCCTTTGAGGGCCCTGACGCTCACGGAATCGATCGCGGACCTCGACCAGTCCAACGCGCCGCGGGCACCGAGTTCATCCAAGACCAGGCGGTGCAGGTTGGCCCACACCCGGGCCTGCGACCACTCCGTGAAGCGCCGGAACGCCGTCACTCCGGAGGGGCCGAAGCCGGGCGGGAGCTGGT
>NZ_JBHWLC010000190.1:0-1341 GCF_042730635.1 Streptomyces sp. NPDC059917 | reverse complement strand
ACCAGGAGTCGTCGGGGCGCTTCGGTCCGCCCTCTTCCTCCGGTGCCGTACGGGCCTCAGCGGGCCGCGGTGCGCGGGGCCCCCGCCTCGTGGTCGGCCAGCAGCGACGCCATCAGGCTCGGCTCGACGTTCCCGCCGCTGATCAGCACCCCGACATCGGCGCCGTGCCCGGACGCGTGCTCCAGGGCCGCGGCCAGCGCGGTCGCCGCGGCCGGCTCGATGACCAGCCGCGCGTGCAGGAACGCGGCGCGCAGCGCGTCGGCGATGGCGGCCTCCGGCACGGTCACGACGCGCCGGACGGCCCGGTGCGCGAGGTCGAAGGGGAGATCGCCGATCCGGTCCGGCCGCAGCCCGTCGGCGATGGTCCGGCCCGCGGGGACGGTCACCGGTCGCCCGGCGCGCAGGGCCTCGGTGAAGGCGGGGACGGCCAGCGGCTCCGCCCCGATCACCGCGACGTCGCGCCCCTCGGCCGCCAGGGCGGCACCGGCGACGGCGCTGCCGCCACCGACGGGAACGACCACCGCGTCCAGCCGTGCGCCCTGCACCGCGACCTGCCCGATCAGCTCGGCCGTGGCGGTGCCCTGGCCCGCGACCACGTGGGGGTTCTGGTACGGGTCGATCGCGTCGTAGCCGTGCAGCTCGCGCAGTTCCTCCAGCGCGGCGACCCGGTCGGCGAGCACCGTCCCGGCCGTCACCACGTGGGCACCGGCCTCCCGGATCCGGCGGATCTTGGCGGGCGCCGCGTCGGAGGGCAGCACCACGACCGTGGGCAGCCCGTACTCGCGGGTGGCGAGCGCGACCGCGATGGCGTGGTTGCCGGTGCTCTGCGCGATCACGCCCCGGCTCCCGGAGGCGACCAGCCGCTCCACGGCCAGCAGGGCGCCCCGGACCTTGAACGACCCGCCGCGCTGCAGGTTCTCGGTCTTGAGCCAGAGCCGCGCGCCACAGAGCGCGTCGAGCTGGTCGGAGCGGATGACGGGGGTGCGCCAGACCCGGCCCGCCAGCCGCCGCTCGGCTTCCTCGATGTCACCGCGGTCCATCCGCGGTGACCTGGTGTCAGTGGCAGCCACGCTGCCTACGGGCTCGCGCACGGCGCCCGTCTCCCTCCTGCTCGTGAAGTCCCGGTGGAATGTCGAAATGCTGGAATTCTGGAATGCCGAAATGCCGAAATGCCGAAATGTCGGAGTGCCGAAACGCTGGAATATCGAAGCGACGGCTTTCGGTGAACCCCTCGATGGGGGTAGAGATCTCGTCATCCTGGCACGCGCGGTTTTACCGCGAAAGGCCTTGCGGACCTGAACGGCATACGCGAAACGCGCGGACGCGACGACCGTCGAGGTC
>NZ_JBHWLC010000189.1:0-1368 GCF_042730635.1 Streptomyces sp. NPDC059917 | reverse complement strand
GAGACAGCCTCAAACGCCGGCGGGGCTGGATGTGGCCAGGCCTGACTGTGCGGCGGGGCTGAGATGGCCCGGCCGGAGTGGCGGGGCCACCAGGGGCTCCGCCCGGACCCGCGCCTCAAACGCCGGCGGGGCTGGATGTGGCCGAAGGCCCGGGGGTGGGGGTGACCTCGCAAAGTGGGGGCGTGTGCGCACTTGTTGGCCCGGACCGGCCTTGACCCGGCCCCGAGGCTGGGATGCTTGGCTGTGCCAGGGATCGACAACGAGTGATGCGGGAGCTGCTGAGTCGTGGAAGACAGGGTGCGGGTGGTCATCGCCGAGGATTCAGTGCTGCTGCGTGAGGGCCTGACCCGGTTGCTGACCGACCGGGGGCATGACGTCGTAGCCGGCGTCGGGGACGCGGAAGCCCTGATCAAGACGGTGGCGGAGCTGGCGGCGGAGGACGCGCTGCCGGACGTGGTGGTGGCGGACGTACGGATGCCGCCGACCCACACCGACGAGGGGGTGCGGGCGGCCGTACGGCTGCGCAAGGACTACCCCGGAATCGGTGTGCTCGTGCTGTCGCAGTACGTCGAGGAGCAGTACGCCACCGAACTGCTGGCCGGTTCCAGTACCGGAGTGGGGTACCTGCTCAAGGACCGGGTGGCCGAGGTGCGCGAGTTCCTCGACGCGGTGGTCCGGGTGGCCCGGGGCGGCACGGCCCTGGACCCCGAGGTGGTCGCCCAGCTGCTGGGCCGCAGCCGCAAGCAGGACGTGCTGGCGGGGCTCACGCCGCGCGAGCGCGAAGTGCTGGGGCTGATGGCCGAGGGGCGGACGAACTCGGCGGTGGCCAAGCAGCTGGTGGTCAGCGACGGAGCGGTGGAGAAGCACGTCAGCAACATCTTCATGAAGCTCGGCCTGTCGCCGAGTGACGGGGATCACCGGCGCGTGCTCGCCGTCCTCACCTATCTGAGATCCTGATCAACTGACACCCTGTCAGGCAATGCTGTAGCGCCTGGCTCGACGGGGGTGTCGAAGAACCTGACGGCGGAGTGTCTCCTCACCGATGGTTTGCGCGGCGGGAGACACTCCGGACCAGGCCGTCCCACGGGACGGTCCAGCATATGAGCGGCCCAAGGAAGGACACCCTTACCGACGTAGGGTTGGCCTTGCGAACGCCACGCCTCGAAGGAGGTCCAGTTCAGTGACCAGCCAGGTCAGTAGCCCAGCCGAGCAGGCCGACGGGGCCGGGGGTGCTGTTGTCGGTGGACAGCGCACGCCCGCGGGTCCCGGCGAGAAGGAAGTCCGTCGGCTGGACCGTGTGATCATCCGTTTCGCGGGTGACTCGGGTGACGGCATGCAGCTCACCGGTGACCGTTTCACGTCCGAGAC
>NZ_JBHWLC010000188.1:0-1442 GCF_042730635.1 Streptomyces sp. NPDC059917 | reverse complement strand
GAAGGCATAGGTCGGCAGATCGATCCGCCGCCCACCGGCGAGGTAGCCACTCCAGTCCACGTCCGAACCGTTGGCGTGCGCCGCCGCGAGCGCGGCGATGACCGTACGGTCCTCCGGACGGCCCTTGCGCAGGAACGCAGCCGTGGCGCCCTCCTCGACCATCGCGGTCAGGACCGGGTCCGGGCCGAGTTCGAGGTAGGTGGCGATCCCCTGGGCCTGGAGGGTGGTGAGGCCGTCGTGGAAACGGACGGCGCCACGGATGTGCCGGGCCCAGTACGCGGGATCGGCGAGTTCCTCGGCCGTCGCGATCAGACCGGTGACGTTCGAGACGATCGGGATCGAGGGCGGGTTGAAGGTGAGGGTGGCGGCGATGGCCTGGAACTCGTCCAGGACGCTGTCCATGTGCGGGGAGTGGAAGGCGTGGCTGACCGTGAGCCGCTTGACCTTCACACCCTGGTCGCGGAAATGCTCGGCGATGGTCTCGACCGCGTCCTCGTCACCGGAGATGACGACGGCCGAAGGCCCGTTCACCGCAGCGAGGTCGACGTCTTCGCCGAGGAGCGGGGTCACGTCGGCTTCGGGTGCGGCGATGGCGAGCATCGCGCCGCCCGTCCGTGCGGCCTGCATCAGCCGGCCCCGCGCCGCGACCAGCGCGGACGCGTCCGCCAGTGAGAGGACCCCTGCCGCGTGGGCGGCGGCCAGCTCACCGACCGAGTGCCCGATCAACGCATCCGGCCGCACCCCGGCCGCCTCCGCGACCCGGAACAACCCCGTCTCCACCGCGAACAACGCCGCTTGCGTGAACCGCGTCTGATCCAGCAGACCATCGGCATCGCTGAAGACGATCTCTTTCAGCGACCGGCCCACATGCCCGTCAAGCTCCGCGCACACCGCATCGAACGCGGCCGCGAAGACGGGCGAGGCCGCATACAGCTCGCGCCCCATCCCCACCCGCTGGCTGCCCTGCCCGGTGAACAGGAACGCTGTCCCGCCAGCCCCGGCAACCGCAGGGGTGATGGACTCCAACCCGGCCAGCAGCTCCGCCCGGTCCGCACCCACCACCACCGCACGATGCTCGAACACCGCACGCGTGCTCACCAACGAGAACCCCACGTCCACCGGGTCCAGAGCACCATCAGCGGCCACGAACTCCCGCAGCCGCACGGCCTGTTCACGCAGCGCGGACTCGGAGCGCGCCGACAGCACCCACGGGACCAGAGCCGGGGCGGCCCGCTCCTCGATCTCCGGGTCCGCGGTCGGGATCTCCTCCAGGATGACGTGCGCGTTGGTTCCGCTGATGCCGAAGGACGACACCGCCGCCCGACGCGGACGGGCCTCGTCCCGCGTCCACTCCTGCTCCTGCGTCAGCAGCCGCACCGCGCCCGCCGACCAGTCCACGTGCGGCGACGGCGCCTCCACGTGCAGCGTGCGCGGCAGCACAC
>NZ_JBHWLC010000187.1:0-1745 GCF_042730635.1 Streptomyces sp. NPDC059917 | reverse complement strand
CCGAGTGAGCCGGTGGCTCCGGTCAGCAGGACGGTTCCGTCGGGGTCCAAGGGCTTGGGCAGGGTCAGCGCGACCTTGCCGACATGACGCGCCTGGCTCAGGAAGCGCAGGGCCTCCGGGGCGTGCGCGACGTCCCACGCCGTGATCGGCGGCGGCGCGAGCACCCCCGATTCGAAGAGCGCGACCAGCTCGGCCAGGATCTCCCGGATCCGGTCCGGACCCGCGTCCTGCACGTCGTACGCCGCGTACCGCACCCCCGCGTGGTCGGCGGCCACCTGCTCCGGGTCCCGGATGTCGGTCTTCCCGATCTCCAGGAAGCGGCCGCCGTGGGGGAGGAGGCGCAGGGAGGCGTCGACGTATTCCTTGGCGAGGGCGTCGAGGACGACGTCCATGCCGTGGCCGTCGGTGGCGGCCAGGAACTGGGTTTCGAAGTCGGTGGTGCGGGAGTTGGCGAGGTGGGCGTCGTCGAAGCCGAGGGCGCGCAGGGTGTCCCATTTGCCAAGGGAGGCGGTGCCGTAGACCTCGGCGCCGAGGTGGCGGGCGATCTGCACGGCCGCCATGCCGACGCCACCGGCCGCCGCGTGCACCAGCAGGCGCTCGCCCGCCGCCAGCCCCGCCAGGTCCACCAACCCGTAGTACGCCGTCAGGTACACCACCGGGATCACCGCGGCCTGCTGGTACGACATCCCCCGCGGGACGTGGGCCAGCGTGCGCTCATCGGCCACGCCCACGGGCCCGAGCGCCCCCGAGGGGATCATCCCGAACACCCGGTCACCGGGGGCGAACCGGCTGACGCCCGGCCCGACCTCGGTCACCACGCCCGCACCCTCGCCACCGATCCGCGCGTCGTCGCCCGGGTACATGCCCAGGCCGATCATCACGTCACGGAAGTTGAGGCCGCCCGCACGCAGCTCCACCCGAACCTGCCCGGGCAGCAGCTCCGCGGCCCCCTCCGGGTGCGCCACCAGGGCGAGGTTGCTCAGGGTGCCGCGGCTGGTGACGTCCACCCGCCAGCTGTCGAGCCCCTCGGGCGGAGTCAGGATCCCGCCCGCGTCGGCGGCCCGGACCAGCCGGGGCACGTACGCGGAGCCGTCGCGCACGGCGGCCTCGGGCACCCCGGCCGCGAGCGCGGCGACGACCGTGGCGGCCGCCTCCGCCCCGACCGGCGGCGCGTCCAGGTCGAGGAGCGCGAAACGGTCAGGGTTCTCCGTCCGCGCCGACCGTACGAGCCCCCAGAGCGCGGAGGCCGGCAGGTCCCGCACCTCGGGCCCGGTCCGGGTCGCCACCGCCCGGCGGGTGACCACCACCAGCTCGGAAGCGGTGAACCGGTCGTCACCGAGCCACTCCTGGAGCCTGCCGGTGACCTCCCGCACCAGGGCGTGCGTGGCCTCGGGCACCTCGACCCCCGGATCCCCGCCGAAGGTCACGAGTACCCGCGCGGGCACTTCGGCCCCGGCGTCCAGCGCCGCCCGCAACCCGTCGAAGTCCGCGTAGGCCGGTACGCCGCCCAGCGCCCCGGCCAGCCCGAGCGGATCGGCCCCGACCACCCCGACCCCACCGAGCCCGGCCCCGGCCGCATCACCGGCCGCGGCCAGCGGGCTCCACTCCAGCACGTGCAGCGGATTCGCCGGGGCGGCCGCGGGGCCGGCCAGCCGGGTGGGGTCGATGGTGCTGAGGGTGAGTTCGTCGATGGTGAGGGTGGGTGTTCCGGTGGGGTCGGTGAGGGTGATGTTGATGGTGGTGGG
>NZ_JBHWLC010000186.1:0-1923 GCF_042730635.1 Streptomyces sp. NPDC059917 | reverse complement strand
GAGTTGGTGGGGCGTGCGCGTGAGGTGGGTCTGGCGGCGCTCTCGCACCAGGACCTGCCGTTCGAGCGGCTGGTGGAGGCCCTGAACCCGGGGCGTGCTCCGCACCGGCACCCGCTCTTCCAGACCGTCCTCACCTTCAACAGCGCGACGGACGAGGCGGTCGCGGACTCCGTCCAGCAGGCCGAGTTCGACAGCGCGGCCAAGTTCGACCTGTCGTTCACGGTGACCGAGCACCACGACGCCGACGGCGCCGCGGCCGGGCTGACGGTGACCGTGGAGTACGCGGCCGACCTCTTCGAGCCGACGACGATCGCCCGGCTGGCGGACCAGTTCGAACGGATCCTGCGCAGCGCCGCCGAACACCCCGACACCCGCCTCCACGACATCGACCTGCTGGCCGAGGAAGGCCGCGCCGAACTGTCCGCCCTGGCCACCGGCGACGTGCACCCGCTGCCCGCCGCCGCCCTGCCGGAGCTCTTCGCCGCGCAGGTCGCCCGGACCCCCGACGCCACCGCCGTCGTCTGCGAGAGCGGCACCCTCAGCTACGCCCGGCTCGACACCGCCACCGACCGGCTCGCCCGCCACCTGACCGCCCTCGGGGTGGGCGCGGAAGACCGGGTCGCCCTGCTGATGGGGCGCTCGGCGGCGCTCGTGACCAGCACGCTCGCCGTGGTGCGGGCGGGCGGCGCGTACGTGCCGCTCTCCGAGAGCTGGCCCGACGAGCGCGTCGCCCTCGTCCTGGCCGACACCGGCGCCGAACTGCTGCTGGTGGACGCGACCACCCGCGACCTGCCGGTCGTACGGGCCCGCGCCGCCGCCGGGGTGCGGGTGGTGGACGTCAGCGCCCCGCTGCCGGACGCCCCCGCCCGCCCCGTCCCCGCGGTCCAGCCGGACCGGCTCGCCTACGTGATGTACACCTCCGGCTCCACCGGCACCCCCAAGGGCGTCGCCGTCACCCACGCGGACATCGCCGCGCTGGCCGCCGACCGCTGGTGGCAGCGCTACGGTCACCACGAGCGGGTGCTCTTCCACTCCCCGCAGGCCTTCGACGCTGCCACCTACGAGCTGTGGGTGCCGCTGCTCAGCGGCGGCCAGGTCGTGGTCGCGCCCGCCGGTGATCTGGACGCCGAGCGCATCGGGCGACTGGTCGCCGAACACCGGATCACGGCGCTCTGGCTCACCGCGGGCCTCTTCCGGCTGCTCGCGGAGGACGCCCCGCAGAGCCTGGCCGGCGTGCGCGAGGTGATGACCGGGGGAGACGTGGTCCCGGCGGCCGCCGTGCGCCGCGTGCTCGCCGTCCACCCGGGGCTGCGGGTGGTCGACGGCTACGGCCCGACCGAGACCACCGTCTTCGCCACCCGGCACTCGATCGCCGCCGGGGACCCGATCGGCGCCACCGTGCCCATCGGCCGCCCGCTGGACAACATGCGGGTCCAGGCGCTGGACCCGACGCTGCGCCAGGTCCCGCCCGGTGTGCCCGGCGAGCTGTTCATCGCCGGTGCCGGACTGGCCCGGGGGTATCTGGGGCGTCCGGGGCTGACGGCGGAGCGGTTCCTGCCGGACCCCTTCGGTGAGCCGGGGGCGCGGATGTACCGCACCGGTGACCTGGGGCGTTGGCAGTACGACGAGCGGGGCGAGGGACGCCTGGAGTTCCTGGGCCGGACCGACGACCAGATCAAGCTGCGCGGTTTCCGCATCGAACCGGCGGAGATCGAGGCGCACTTCACGGGTCGCGGCGACATCGCGCAGGCCGCGGTGCTGCTGCGCGAGGACAACCCGGGCGATCAGCGCCTGGTCGCCTACCTGGTCCCGGCGACCGACGCCGCCTCCGACTCGCCTGTGGTGGTGGACGCGGCGGAGCTGCGCGCGTACGCCGCCGCGCACCTGCCCGCGTACCTGGTGCCCTCCGCCGTGGTCCTGCTG
>NZ_JBHWLC010000185.1:0-1979 GCF_042730635.1 Streptomyces sp. NPDC059917 | reverse complement strand
CCGACACCCAAATCAAAATCCGCGGCTTCCGCATCGAACCCACCGAAATCGAAACCACCCTCACCACCCACCCCCACATCACCCAAGCCACGCTCACGCACACGACGCACCTCAACGCCTACGTCACCACCGCCCCCGGCATCGAGCTGAGCCCGGCGGCCGTCAAGGCCTGGCTGCGGGAGCGGCTGCCCGAGCACATGGTCCCGTCCCACTTCGCGGTCCTGGAGCGGCTGCCGCTCACCCCCAACGGGAAGATCGACAAGCGCGCCCTGCCCACGATCGAGGCACCGCTGAGCACCGGCGGCCGCGAGCCGCGCACCGAGCTGGAGGAGCTCGTGCGGACCCTGGTGAGCGAGGTGCTGGAGAGCCCCGCGCCGCTCTCCATCGACGACGGCTTCTTCGACCACGGCGGCCACTCCCTGCTCGCCGCCCGCCTCGCCAACCGGATCGCCACCACCCTCGGCGTCGCCCTCACGATCCGCGACGTCTTCCAGCACCCCACCCCGGTGGCCCTGGCCCGGCACATCGCCACCGTCGGCGGCCGCCCGCCGCTCGCGCCGCTCACCGCCGCCGATCCGCGGCCCGACCGGCTGCCGCCGTCCTTCGCCCAGCAGCGCCTGTGGCTGGTGTCGGACCTCGGCGGGCGGGGGACCTCGTACAACGTGCCGATGGCCGTGCGGCTCGACGGCGACCTCGACGTGGCGGCGCTGCGCTCGGCCTTCGCCGACCTGGTGGCGCGCCACGAGCCGCTGCGCACCCGCTTCACGACGGTGGACGGGGATCCGTACCAGGTCGTCGATCCGCCCGCGCCGACCGTGCCCGTGTTCGAGGTGCGTGCCGTGGCCCCCGGGGCGGTCGACGCCGAGCTGATCGCGGCGGCGGGGCACTCCTTCGACCTCGGCGCCGAACACCCGCTGCGGGTCACCCTCTTCGAGACCGGCGCGCAGGAGTACGTGCTGCTGGTCCTGCTGCACCACATCGCCACGGACGGCCAGTCGCTGGGCCCGCTCTTCGCGGACCTGTCGCTCGCCTACGCCGCCCGGCGGGCCGGGCGGGCCCCGGAGCGGCCCGCGCTCGCGGTCCAGTACGCCGACTACGCGCTGTGGCAGCGCGCGGCGCTCGGCGAGGTGCTCGGCGGGCAGCTCGACTACTGGCGCACGGCGCTCGCCGGGCTGCCGGAGGAGCTGGGGCTGGTGCACGACCGGCCGCGGCCCGCGATCACCGGGGGGCGGGGCGGGGTGGTCCGGCTGGACTTCGGTGGTGACCTGCACAAGCGGGTGGTGGAGCTGGCCCGCGCCGAGCGGTGCACGCCCTTCATGGTGCTGCACGCGGCGCTGGCCACGACCCTCACCCGGCTGGGCGCGGGCACGGACATCCCCCTCGGATCACCGGTCGCGGGGCGTTCCGACGAGGCGCTCGCCCCGCTCGTGGGCTTCTTCGTCAACACGCTGGTGCTCCGGACGGACACCTCCGGGGACCCGTCGTTCCGGGAGCTGCTGGGCCGGGTGCGCAGTACCGACCTGGACGCCTTCGCCCATCAGGACGCCCCCTTCGACCTGGTCCTCGAAGCGGTGAACCCGGTGCGCTCGCTGTCCCGGCACCCGCTGTTCCAGGTCTGCCTGGCCCTGGAGAGCGGTCCGGCCGCCGGACCCGAGCTGGCCGGGGTCCGGGCGGGCGGCGCGGAGGCGCTGGCCACCGGCGCGGTCAAGTTCGACCTGGAGTTCCTGCTGCGGGCCGAGGACGCCACGGGGCTGACCGGCGCCGTCCTCTTCAGCTCCGACCTGTACGAGCAGGAGACGGTCGAGCGGATGGTCGCGATGCTGCGGCGCACCTTGGAACAGGTGGTGTCCGAGCCGGAAGTCGCCCTGTCCGAGGTGGAGTTGTTGGGTGCGGTCGAGCGCCGGCAGGTCCTGGAGGAGTGGACGGGCTCGCGCTCCGAGATCGGGGAGGCCACCCTCGCCGAACGCTTCGAGGAACAG
>NZ_JBHWLC010000184.1:0-2116 GCF_042730635.1 Streptomyces sp. NPDC059917 | reverse complement strand
GTGTCGCGCGTGACGGCGGGCGGCCGCCGCGACGGACGCGCGGCGCCCTGCTCCGCCGACTGCCCCGCGACCGCCTTGCCCTCGGCCCGGGACTCGGCCCGGGACTCGGCCTTGTCGGCGCGCTCGGCCGGGCCCTCGCCCTTGGCCGGACCCGCGCCCGAGGTGTCCTCGGGGCCCGGGGCCTTCGCCTCGGCCGGGGCCGCGCCCGGAGCCTTGGCCGGGGGCTTCGCCCGGGTCCTGCCGGCGCCCCGCGGGTCCGCCCCGCTCACGCGGTCCCCGCCGCCGGAACCAGCCGCTCGGCCGCCTCCACCACGTTCACCAGCAGCTGCGCCCGCGTCATCGGACCGACGCCGCCCGGGTTCGGGGACAGCCACCCGGCCACCTCCGCGACCCCCGGGTGCACGTCCCCGACGATCTTCCCGTTCTCGTCCCGGCTGACGCCGACGTCGAGGACCGCCGCCCCCGGCTTCACGTCCTCGGGCTTGACCAGGTGCGGCACGCCCGCGGCCGCGACCACGATGTCCGCCTGGCGCAGCAGCGCCGGCAGGTCGCGCGTACCGGTGTGGCACAGCGTCACGGTGGCGTTCTCCGACTTGCGCGTCAGCAGCAGGCCGATGGACCGGCCGACGGTGATCCCGCGTCCGAGCACCACCACGTGCGCGCCGTTGATCTCCACGCCGTGGTGCCGCAGCAGTTCCACGATTCCGTAGGGGGTGCAGGGCAACGGGCCCGGCTCGCCCAGGACCAACCGGCCGAGGGAGGTGGGGTGCAGGCCGTCGGCGTCCTTCGCCGGGTCCATCAGTTCGAGCACGCGGTTGGTGTCGATGCCCTTGGGGAGCGGCAGTTGGACGATGTACCCCGTGCACTCGGGGTTGGCGTTGAGTTCACGGACGACCGCTTCGATGTCCTCCTGGGAGGCGGTCGCGGGCAGTTCGCGCTGGATCGAGGCGATGCCGACCTCGGCGCAGTCCTTGTGCTTGCCGTTGACGTACCAGCGGCTCCCGGGATCGTCGCCGACCAGCAGGGTGCCCAGGCCGGGGGTGATGCCCCGGGCCTTGAGGGCCGCCACGCGGGCGGTCAGTCCGGACTTGATCGCGGACGCGGTGGCCTTGCCATCGAGAATCTGGGCGGTCATGGACCCATCCTCCCGGATGGACCGCCCCCGGTTCCACTCGCACCACTCGTGATGGCCGGCCAAGACACCCGCACCAGAGCCCGGTTCATTGCACTTGCACAACAAGTGGCGCCCTTGGACGCCAATCGACTGGACAATGCGGGCCGGACCCGACCACGATGGCGGCAATAGTGCCGCGGGCAGTGCCGGGGGGCGGACCGCATTCGCAAGAGTTCCTCCGTGCTGACCACGCGTCCCCGCACTTCTACGGAGGAACACCCCGACATGAGCTTCGGCGACCCGAACAACCCGTACGGCCAGCAGCAGCAGCCGCAGGGCGGACAGCCCGGTTACGGCTACCCGCAGCAGGCCCCTCAGGGCGTCCCGCCGCAGGGCGGCTACGGCTACCCGCAGGGCGGCGCCCCGGCGTACCCGGGCGGTTACTCGGGCGCCCCGCAGACGATGCCGGGCGGTGTGTCGGGCGCGCGCATCATGCTCTTCATCATCGCGGCGTTCCAGGTCATCGGCGCGGCCCTCTTCGCCCTCGCCGCCGCCGCCGTCGACAAGGCGAAGAACGACCCGTCCGTGCAGGCGGACAGCCAGTTCGACGCCCTCAAGGACTTCCCGACCGGCGCCCTGTACGGCTTCGCGGTCGCGATCCTCATCTGGGGCGTCGTCGCCATCGTCCTCGGCGCGAAGTTCGGCAAGGGCGGCAACGGCGTCCGCATCACCGGCATCGTCTTCGCCTCGATCACGGCGCTGCTCGGCATCTACCCGTTCATCCTGATCGGCCTGGTGCACACCATCCTGTCGATCCTGGTCATCGTCTTCCTCGCGAAGGCCGACGGCGCCGCCTGGTTCAACCGGCCCCGGAACTTCTGACGCGTTCCGGTTGATCCGCACACGGCGAAGGCCGCGTCCCGCACCGCCCGCCGGCGCAGTTCCTCGCAGGCCACCGCGACCGTGCCGGCGGCGAGCTGGGGCGGCTCGCAGAGC
Organism: Streptomyces sp. NPDC059917; assembly: GCF_042730635.1. Lineage (NCBI taxonomy): Bacteria > Bacillati > Actinomycetota > Actinomycetes > Kitasatosporales > Streptomycetaceae > Streptomyces > Streptomyces sp. NPDC059917. The sequence goes on along the minus strand of NZ_JBHWLC010000184.1, from coordinate 6 downwards.
GGCGCG
>NZ_JBHWLC010000183.1:0-2245 GCF_042730635.1 Streptomyces sp. NPDC059917 | reverse complement strand
CTGGGGCTCCGCCCCAGACCCCGCGCCTCAAACGCCGGCGGGGCTGGATGTGGTGGCCCGGCGCCTCGAACGCGGGCGCGGCTGGGATTGCGCGGCCCGGCGCTGGATGGCGGGGCCCGGTGCTGGGTGGTGCGGCCCGACGCTGGGTCGCGGGGCCCGGCGCTGGGTGGCGCGGCCCGACACTGGATGGCGGGGCCCGGCGCTGGATGGTGCGGCCCGACGCTGGATTGCGCGGCCCGACGCTGGGTGGTGGGGCCCGGCGCTGGATGGTGCGGCCCGGCGCTGGGTGGTGGGGCCCGGTGCCGGGTGGCGGGGGCGTTAGCCGAGGGTGAGGGTGAGCAGGGTGGTGGTTGCCGCGACTTCGGCCAGGGCGCCGAAGACGTCACCGGTGACCCCGTCGAAGCGCCGCACGCACCGCCGCAGCAGGAGCTCCGCGGCGCCGAGCCCGACCAGGACGGCCACCGCGTGCTGCGCGGCGGCGGGCAGCCCGAGCGGGAGGGCCGCGACCGCCGCGGCGGCGACGGCGAGCCCGGCCACCACGGCCGCCGACCGGATCGGCACCACGCCCGCGACGGCCGCGCCGAGGCCCTCGTGGCGGGCCGGGGGCACCCCGTCGCGCGAGGCCAGGGTCAGCGCGGTCCGGGCGGCGACGGCGGCGACCACGGTGGCGAGGGCGCCGCGGAACCAGCCGTCGGCATAGGCCTGGGCGAGCGCGGCGCTCTGCAGCAGGAGGGCCAGGACCAGGCAGATCACGCCGAACGGCCCGATGTCGGACTGCTTCATGATGCGCAGCGCGGTGTCGGCCGGCTTGGCGCTGCCCAGGCCGTCGGCGGTGTCGGCCAACCCGTCGAGGTGCAGCCCGCGGGTGAGGGCGGCGGGCACGGCCACGGTGACGACCGCGGCCAGCAGCGGGGACGCCCCGAGGAGGAGCAGCACGCAGCCCGGCACGGCCGCGCAGAGCCCGACGACCAGCCCGACCAGCGGGGCGCAGGCCATGCCGGTGCGGGCGGCCGGGCGGTCCCAGCGGGTGATGCGGGCGGGCAGCACGGTGAGCGTCCCGAAGGCGAAGCGCAGGCCGTCGCGGAGCGCGGCGCGTTCGTCGGGCGGGCTCAGCGGCGGGCCCGGCAGGGGCTCCGGGGACGGTTCCGGGAGCGGATCGGGGAGCGGATCGTTCACCGCCGGAACGGTACCCGCTCATCACGGAAGGTAAATTACCCAATACATGCCAAATGGGGAGCTGGTGTCATGGGTCACTGGTGGTACCGCAACATCGTGGAACCGGGGAAGCTCCCGCTGTTCCTCGCCCTGCTCTCCTTCGTACTGTCCTTCCTGGTCACCCGCACGATCACGCGCCTGATCCGGGCCGGTCGGGGCCCCTTCAAGAACATCACCCCGGGCGGTGTGCACGTCCACCACGTGGTGCCCGGCGTGGTGCTGACGATCATCGGCGGTTTCGGCGCCGTGGGCAGCGGGCGGCACGGCGTGGGGGCGATGATCTCCGCGGTGCTGTTCGGGCTGGGCGCGGGTCTGGTGCTGGACGAGTTCGCGCTGGTCCTGCACCTGGACGACGTGTACTGGAGCGAGCAGGGCCGCAAGAGCGTGGAGATCGTGGTGCTGACGGCGGCTCTGGTGGCGCTGGTGCTCGGCGGGTTCCTGCCCTTCGGGGTCAACGACCTGACCGTCGACGAGCGGCACAACCGCGGGCTGGTCGTGATGAACACGGCCACGAACTTCTTCCTGGCCCTGATCGCCCTGTGGAAGGGCAAGCCGCGCACCGCGCTGCTGGGGACGGTGATCCCGTTCGTGGCGATGGTCGGCGCGGTCCGCCTGGCCCGGCCGGATTCGCCGTACGCGCGCCGCTTCTACACGAACCGCCCGCGGGCCCGGGCCAAGGCCGGGCTGCGGGCGTTCCATCACGACCGGCGCTGGGCGGCGCCCCGCCGGCGCTTCGAGAACTTCATCGGCGGCACCCCGGACCCCGAGCACGGGCACGGGCACGGGAAGGTCACCCGGGCCGTGCGGGCCCGGATGAAGGGGTCGAAGGACACGCAGTCGAAGGACACCCGGCCCTAAGCCGCCGCGGCCACGCGCCACGGTCGGGGAGGGTCAGGGCGGTGGCGCCGCGCCGGGGTGGGGTATCTCCTCGGCTCGCGGCCCCTGCCCGGTCGGAGTGCGTACCCGGTGGTGACAGCTCGTCCTTGCGGGGACACCCCACCCCCAGTCACTTAAACACAACTCCGATCCC
>NZ_JBHWLC010000182.1:0-2255 GCF_042730635.1 Streptomyces sp. NPDC059917 | reverse complement strand
TCGCTGGGCTCATAACCCAGAGGTCGCAGGTTCAAATCCTGTCCCCGCTACTGAATGACCGAAGGCCCGGATCCCCTGGATCCGGGCCTTCGGTCGTTTCCATGTGCGCAGACGGAGAAACTCCATGTGCGCGGACGGGGAAACGACGAAGGGCCGGGGTCGCCACCCCGGCCCTTCGTCGCAGGTACTGCTATGCGCCCGCGCAGTTCGGGCAGATGCCCCGGTAGGTCACCTCGACCGCCGAGACGGCGAAGCCGAAGCGCTCGCTGTCGGGCAGGTCGGCCAGCGGGTTGCCCGCCGGGAAGACGTCGCGGATCGCCCCGCACTGGGCGCAGACCAGGTGCTGGTGCGGGCGGTGCGCGTTGGGGTCGTAGCGCTTGGCGCGGCGGTGGTCCGTCGACACTTCCAAGATCTCACCCAGAGTGACGAGTTCGCCCAGCGTGTTGTAGACCGTCGCCCGGGAAATCTCCGGGAGCTTGGTCACGGCGCGCGCGTGCACCTCGTCCGCCGTCAGGTGAACGTGGTCACCGTCGAGCACCTCGGCCACGACTCGCCGCTGGGCAGTCATGCGCCAACCGCGTCCGCGAAGTCTCTCCAGCAGGTCACTCATAGACGCCAGCCTAACAGCGAGGTGACTCGGTGTAGATCCCGAATCAGTGTGGACTTGGATGCTTACTTGACTTAGACAAAGTCCATCGTAGGATCGGTTACGGCAAACGCCAAGGACAGGACTTGCAGGAATGACGCAGGAGGCGCACGTGACGCAGGGACCGCTCACCACGGAGGCCGGGGCTCCGGTCGCCGACAACCAGAACAGCGAGACCGCGGGCGTCGGCGGCCCCGTCCTGGTCCAGGACCAGCTGCTGCTGGAGAAGCTCGCGCACTTCAACCGCGAGCGCATCCCGGAGCGCGTCGTGCACGCCCGTGGCGCGGGTGCCTACGGCACCTTCACCCTCACCCGTGACGTCTCCGAGTGGACCCGGGCGAAGTTCCTCTCCGAGGTCGGCAAGCAGACCGAGACCTTCCTGCGCTTCTCCACCGTCGCCGGCAACCTCGGCAGCGCCGACGCGGTGCGCGACCCCCGCGGCTGGGCGCTGAAGTTCTACACCGAAGAGGGCAACTACGACCTCGTCGGCAACAACACCCCGGTGTTCTTCATCAAGGACGCCATCAAGTTCCCGGACTTCATCCACACCCAGAAGCGCGACCCGTACACGGGCTCGCAGGAGGCCGACAACGTCTGGGACTTCTGGGGCCTCTCGCCCGAGTCGACCCACCAGGTGACCTGGCTCTTCGGTGACCGCGGCATCCCGGCGTCCTACCGCCACATGAACGGCTACGGCTCGCACACGTTCCAGTGGAACAACGAGGCCGGCGAGGTCTTCTGGGTCAAGTACCACTTCAAGACCGACCAGGGCATCAAGAACCTCACCCAGGCCGAGGCCAACGTCCTCGCGGGCGAGGACGCCGACTCGCACCAGCGCGACCTGCGCGAGTCGATCGAGCGCGGCGACTTCCCGACCTGGACCGTGCAGGTCCAGATCATGCCCGCGGCCGAGGCGGCCCAGTACCGCTTCAACCCGTTCGACCTCACGAAGGTGTGGCCGCACGAGGACTACCCGCCGATCGAGATCGGCAAGCTGGAGCTCAACCGCAACCCGGAGAACGTCTTCGCCGAGGTCGAGCAGTCGATCTTCTCCCCGGCGCACTTCGTCCCCGGCATCGGTCCGTCCCCGGACAAGATGCTCCAGGGCCGCCTCTTCGGCTACGGCGACGCCCACCGCTACCGCGTCGGCATCAACGCCGACCACCTGCCGGTGAACCGTCCGCACGCCACCGAGGCGCGCACCAACTCCCGTGACGGCTACCTCTACGACGGTCGCCACGCGGGTGCGAAGAACTACGAGCCGAACAGCTTCGGCGGCCCGAACCAGACGGACCGCCCGCTGTGGGAGCCGCTCCCCGTCACCGGGGGCACCGGCAACCACCCGGCCGCGGTGCACAGCGAGGACACCGACTTCGTCCAGGCCGGCAACCTCTACCGCCTCTACTCGGAGGACGAGAAGTCCCGCCTGATCGAGAACCTGTCGGGCTTCATCGCCAAGGTCTCGCGCGACGACATCGTCGAGCGCGCGATCAACAACTTCCGCCAGGCGGACGGCGACTTCGGCAAGCGGCTCGACGCCGCGGTCCAGGCCCTTCGCGGCTGATCGGATCGCTTGTCGTAGGCGGACGGGCCGGTACCCCCACGGGGG
>NZ_JBHWLC010000181.1:0-2352 GCF_042730635.1 Streptomyces sp. NPDC059917 | reverse complement strand
CGCGGGTGGTGGACTTGCCCGAGGCCGAGGGGTCCGGGTCGTACAGGTCCTCGTCCCAGCCCCGGTCCGACGGGAACGCGCCGACTGCGTCGACTCCGTCGGAGACCAGCTGCCACAGGTCCTCGGGGGAGGCCACCCCGCCCGGGAACCGGCAGCCCATCGACACGATCGCCAGCGGCTCGTGGTTCCGGGTGTCGATCGCGGCCAGCTGGCGGTGGGCCTGGCGCAGGTCGGCGGTCGCCCGCTTGAGGTATTCGCGGAACTTGTCTTCGTTGTTCGACACGGGGGAAACCCTTTCGGGGCAGCCTGCTGCGCGCGGCGCGGGGGAATGCGGAACCTGTGAGGGGGCGGAACCTGCGGGGAGCGGACGGTTCGGTCCGTTCCTCCGCTATTCCTCGATCCGGATGGCGAGGGACGGGCAGCGGCGGGCCGCGTCCCGCGCCTCGGCGTGGTGCTCGGGTCCCGGAGCGGGGTCCAGGACGAAGGCGATGCCGTCCTCGTCGCGCTGGTCGAACAGGTCGGGCGCGGTCAGTACGCACATGGACGAGGCACAGCACTCGGCCTCGTCCAGGATGATCTTGAGCGTCACCAGGTCACCTCCAGGGTGTGCAGTCCGTACACGGTCGATTGCTTGTAGGGGAGTTGGTCCACGGGGTCCACCAGCCGCAGGCCGGGGACGCGGGAGAACAGGGTGTTGAAGGTGATCTCCAGCTCCGCGCGGGCCAGGTTCTGGCCCAGACAGGCGTGGACACCGAAACCGAAGGCGATGTGTCCGCTGGTGTTCCGGCGCAGGTCCAGCCGACCGGGCTCCGGGAAGACCTCCGGGTCGTGGTTCGCGGCGGCGGCGGACGCGATGAACCCCTCGTCGGCCCGGATCACGGTTCCGCTGACCTCGGTGTCCTCCAGCAGGACCCGGGAGGTCGGGTAGTCGACGATGCTCAGGTACCGCAGCAGCTCCTCGACCGCGCCGGGCATCAGCGAGGGGTCGGCGACGAGCGAGGCCAGCTCCGTCGGGTTCTCGTGGAGCAGCGCCGTGACGCCCAGCGAGATCATGTTGGCGGTCGTCTCGTGCCCGGCCAGCAGGAGCAGCATCGCGAAACCGGTGAGGTGCTCGTGGTCGTACAGACCGGCGTCCTGGTACTTCACCGCGAGGCGCCCCAGCACGGTGTCGTCGGGCGTCTCGGCCTTGAGCGTCACCAGCTCGCCGAGGAACACGCGCAGCGCGCCGAACGCGCCCTCGCGGTCGGCGGCGGTACTCGCCTGGCTGAGCAGCACCTCCGTGTTCTTCTGGAAGATGCCCCGGGCGTCGTAGGGCACGCCGAGGATCTCGCAGATCACGAGCGAGGGAACGGGCAGCGACAACTCCTCCACCAGGTTCACCGGCCGGCCGGTGGCACCCGCCTCCAGGATCCGGTCCACACACGCGTCGACGATCTCCTGGATGCGCGGACGCAGCTTCCGGACCCGGCCGGCCGTGAACTCACCGGTCACCATCCGTCGGTGCATCAGGTGTTCCGGAGAGTCCATGGACAGCAGGAACCCCTTCTGCGCGAACGCCTGCACGTTGGCGACGGTCGCGGGGAAGGCGGGATGGGCGCGGCTGGCGGTCGTCGCGGGGTGGCTCAGCAGCGCGCGTACGTCCTCGTGGCGGGTGAGCAGCCAGGCGGTCCGGCCGTTCTGCAGCCGTACCTGTGACACCGGCTGTTCGGCGCGCAGTTCCGCGTACTCCGGAGGCGGGGCGAACGGACAGCCGCGCGCCATGGGGAAGAAGGGTATTTCGGGGTTATCGCCACCGGTCACGGAACTGACCTCTCGCTCGGGCGGAAAGGAAATGAATACGGTGGGCGCCAATAATTCCGTGCAGGATATGGGTGATCACTAAACTGCGGCTAAACGTCCGGAGGGGGGTGTTCCATAAGGCCTGTAGTGCACCCTTGAAATGGTGTCTGACCAGGGATTTTAGCGCCGGAAAAGGGGCAGCTAAGTGTGCCTGTGAAAGTGTGACCGGACCAACGAGTGAGCGCGCTCGTCATTAAGGATGCGCATAGTCCGAGGGGGACGGCGGCTACATGTCGAATGAAGAGAAGCTCCGCGAATACCTTAAGCGCGTCACGGCCGACTTGCAGCAGACGCGCAGTCGGCTGGCCGACGTCGAGGGCAGGGACCGCGAGCCGATCGCCATCGTCGGCATGGGCTGCCGGTTCCCGGGCGGGGTGGGATCACCCGAAGGCCTGTGGGACCTGGTCGCCCGGGGCGGCGACGCGATAAGGGAGTTCCCCGACGACCGGGGCTGGGATCTGGAGCGCGTGTACGACGCCGACCCGGAGGCCACGGGTCACTCGTACACCCGCA
>NZ_JBHWLC010000180.1:0-2373 GCF_042730635.1 Streptomyces sp. NPDC059917 | reverse complement strand
GATCAGTCCGCGCGAGGCGCTGGCGATGGACCCGCAGCAGCGGCTGCTGCTGGAGACCGCCTGGGAGACCCTGGAACGTGCGGGGATCAAGCCCGCGTCCCTACGCGGCAGCGACACCGGCGTCTTCGTCGGCGCCATCCCCCAGGACTACGCGCCGGGCGTGCACGAGGTTCCCGCCGAGGTCGAGGGGTACGTCGGCTCGGGCGTCCTGACCAGCGTCGCCTCGGGTCGGATCGCCTACACCCTGGGCCTCGAGGGCCCGGCCCTGACCGTGGACACGGCCTGCTCGTCCTCCCTGGTGGCGTTGCACCTCGCCGTCCAGGCCCTGCGCCGGGGCGAGTGCTCGATGGCGCTGGCCGGTGGCGTGACCGTCATGTCGGCCCCCCGCATCTACATCGAGTTCAGCCGTCAGCGGGGTCTGGCGGAGGACGGCCGCTGCCGCGCCTTCTCCTCCGACGCCGACGGCACCGGCTTCTCCGAGGGCGTCGGCATGCTGCTGGTGGAGCGGTTGTCGGATGCGGAGCGCCTTGGTCATCCGGTGCTTGCGGTGGTGCGCGGTAGTGCGGTGAATCAGGACGGTGCGAGCAATGGTCTGACGGCGCCGAACGGTCCTGCGCAGCAGCGGGTGATCCGTCAGGCGTTGGCTTCGGCGCGGTTGTCGGCGGCTGATGTGGACGTGGTGGAGGCGCACGGTACGGGTACGAAGCTGGGCGATCCGATCGAGGCGCAGGCGTTGATCGCGACGTACGGGCAGGAGCGGTCGGAGGATCGTCCGCTGTGGCTCGGCTCATTGAAGTCGAACATCGGGCACAGCCAGGCGGCCGCGGGTGTCGGCAGTGTGATCAAGATGGTGATGGCGATGCGGGCGGGTGTGCTGCCGCGCACGCTGCACGTGGAGGCGCCGTCGCCGCACGTGGACTGGTCGGCGGGCGCGGTGCGGCTGCTGACGCAGGAGCAGGAGTGGGCGCGGGACGAGGCCCGTCCGCGGCGGGCGGCGGTGTCGTCCTTCGGCATCAGCGGAACCAACGCGCACGTAGTCATCGAGGAACCTGGCGTGAGCGCCGAGCCGGAGGCTGCGGAACCGGTCGCCGAGGGTCCGGTGCCGTGGGTCCTGTCGGCCCGTACGGAGTCGGCGCTTCGTGACCAGGCGCTGAGACTGAGGCAGTTCGTCGAATCGGACACGTCCGTGCGTCCGGTGGACGTGGGGTTCTCGTTGGCGAGCACGCGTGCGGTGTTCGAGCATCGTGCGGTGGTGGTGGGCGCGGACCGGGCGGAGCTGCTGGCCGGGTTGGAGTCCATCACCCCTGCGGTTGCCGGGGCCGGTGGGACGGCGTTCCTGTTCACAGGGCAGGGCAGCCAGCGGGTGGGGATGGGGCGTGAGCTGTATGCCACCTCGCCCGTCTTCGCGGCTGCGTTCGACGCGGTGTGCGCGGAGCTGGACGGGTACTTGGGTCGGTCGTTGAGGGATGTGGTGTTCAGCGATCCGGATGGGTTGTTGGATCAGACGCGGTTCACGCAGGCTGCGTTGTTCGCGGTGGAGACGGGGTTGTTCCGGGTCGCGGAGGCGGCTGGGGTGCGGCCGGATGCGTTGATCGGTCACTCGGTCGGTGAGCTGACGGCCGCCCACGCGGCCGGGGTCCTGTCACTGGCGGATGCGTGTGCGCTGGTCGCGGCGCGGGGCCGGCTGATGCAGGCCGCACGGGCGGGCGGCGCGATGCTCGCCATCGCCGCACCCGAAGCCGAGGTGACCCCGCTCCTCGGCGAAGGCGTCGATCTGGCTGCGGTGAACGGTCCGGCTTCCGTGGTCGTCTCGGGTGACGAGGATGCGGTCGAGGTGATCGCGGAGCATTTCCGGGCCGCAGGTGTGAAGGTCAAGCGGCTCACGGTCAGTCACGCCTTCCACTCCCCGCACATGGACAGCGTCCTGGACGAGTTCCAGGCCATCGCTGCCACCCTCAGCTTCAACCCGCCCTCGATCCCGATCGTCTCCAACGTCACCGGTCTGATCGCGACGGCCGAGGAGCTGACGGATCCCGCGTACTGGGCGCGGCACATCCGTGGCGCGGTCCGTTTCCATGACGGCCTCACCACGCTCCAGGCGCAGGGGATCACCACCTACCTCGAACTCGGCCCGGACCCGGTCCTGACCGCGATGGTCGAGGAGGGTGCCACGGCCGCGTTCCTGCGCAAGGGCCGTCCGGAGGACCGTACGGTCATCGCCGCGCTCGCGGCGGCGCACGCCACCGGTTCGGATGTGGACTGGAGCGGCTACCTCGCTGGTGGGCGGCGGATCGATCTGCCGACCTATGCCTTCCAACGCACCCGGTACTGGCTCGAGGCCACCACCCGGACCGACGTCACCACCGCGGGCCT
>NZ_JBHWLC010000179.1:0-2851 GCF_042730635.1 Streptomyces sp. NPDC059917 | reverse complement strand
TCGTTTCCGACTCTATCAGACTCTTTCGTGTCCGATTCCCGGTCGAAGCGGGTTTCGCTTTCCAGTTCCTCGCTTTCGCGTTTCCCTTTCCGGCGAGTCCGACTCTATCAGAAGTTTCGGACCGGTTCTCCCGGCGTTCACAACTGAAAAAGAGCGGAGTACACCCCTGATGGAATTCAATTCCATGGGAGGGGGTGGTCAGACTCTAAACCATCGCTGCCGAACTTGTCCAGTTCGAGGCAACCGTTCGACTCTACCCAGCCACCGCTCCTCTGTCAACGCCCCCGCGTACGCCGGCGGCCGGGCCCGGTGTCAGCCCAGTACGAAGGGGAGCCGGCCCGCCAGTTCCCCCAGCTCAGCGGCTTGCGCAGCGGTCGGGACCCGGCGCCCGGTGCCGATCAGCAGAGCTGCCCCGTCGGAGAACGAGGGCGGGAACGGCTCGCCCACGATCGCCTCCAGCAGCTCGCGCGAGCGTGCGAGGCCCTCCTGCGGCGGCTGGACGGCGTCCGGGAGGTGGGCGACCAGATCGAGGTGGTGCAGGGTCCACTCCAGTACATACGCACGGAGGTACTCGCCCGCGGTGAGGACCTCGTCCTTGGTACCCACGCACATCGCACGGTCGGCCAGGTCCGCCGCGCGGCCGGCGGCGGACCCCACGTCGTCGAGGTGGAACTTGAGCAGCCACGGCTCCCCGTACGCGGCGGCGAGCCGGACGACCAGCGCGTCGAGCGGGTCCTGCCCCGTCGGGGCCTCGACGAGGTCCCAGTACGTCACCGCGTCCCGGGTCGGTTCCGCGTCGACGGGGGTGACCAGCGTGATCAGCACGTCCTGGGCGTCGATGACCAGATGGCACACCAGGTCCCGCACGAGCCACCCCGCACACCCGGAAGGCCGCGCGAAGTCCCCGTCCCCCAACTCGGCAACCGCCGCCAGCAACGCCGCCCAAGACCGCGAGAAGTCGTCCACGCCCGCAACCTAACAGCGCCCCACCCACAGGGCGCGCCCCCTTCACCCGGCTCCGCACCTTTCGGCAAGGGCAGTGCCGCGATTGTGGACGGCAACCACGCACGCACTCCCCTCATCGACACCGGTGAGCCCCACGGCGCTGCCCACATGCCGAACGGCGATACCGAGAAGCTCGCGCAGCAACCTGCGCACCTGGCCCCCGTCGCCGCGGGCCGGTGCCTGCCCCGGGGCGCCAGCGGGCACAGCAAGCGAGGCCCGCCAGGTGGCGGGCCGTCCCTCCAACCACGGACCGCCTGGTCCACCAACCGCAGCGACAGCTCCAACCCGCTGGCCGAACTCCCCCGTACACCGCCGCAGAGCCTCGAGGGTGTGCGTCCCCGAAGGGGGCATCCACCTTCTTGTGCAGCACGGAGAAGCCTCCTCCACGATGGCCGTGCCAGCCGCGTAGGCCGGATCCCACCCCTCGTCGCGGATCGCGAACTCCTGCAGAATGGGCGCGAGTTCAGAACCTCCGCAGCCACCCGTCGAGCACACAGGGCGGCTCGGCCGTCAGTACCGCCCGCGCCGCCCCTGCGCTTGCGGTTGGCTGCCTGGTCGGCCGGTTACGGGACCACCGCCTGGATCCCGCGACGCCGCAGGTGAATGCGGCGCGACGAGTAGGCATCGTCGGCCAGGACGACATCCCTTGGTGTTCGCGGTCTGCCGACCGGCCTGGGCACCCGGATCCGTGCCATGAGCGACTCGAAGGCGGGTGCATCACCCCAAACTCCCGCCGCATCAGCCTGGGCCGGTAGGGCGCGAACACGCTCGCCGAGGTGCACTCGTCGGTGATGCCTCCACCGCCTAGCCGCCTCGGCGAACAGTGCGGTCCTCGCCCGCTGGGCGTCAGTCGGCGAGACGCGGCAAGTTGTGCCAGGCGTGTCCGCAAGTGCCCTTGCAGTACGTCTGCCTGCGGCGGGTGTCGGCGACGGAGAACACCGAGACGAGGACACGGAACGCTTGGACGTGTTCGTCGGCCGGGAGAGCTGCAAACCCGTAGCGGGGTGGGTCCATGGAGATCATCACCGAAGGGTTGGCCGTGGGTTTCACGCCGGACCGGGCGACTCCTTCGCGCCCGTCCGCCGCCGTGATGTGGGCCTGCATCGCGTAGCCGGCGACCTCGTGCAGCACAGCCTGCCGTCCTACCGCGGGGAGGGCGGAGAACCAGGACGTCCCCTCGTCCAACGTGCGGCGCTCCTGGGCGACTTCGTTGACCACTCGCTCGGCTTCACGCCGAAGCGCTGGCCCATCCTCGCTGCTGGTCCCCAACATCTTCCGATCGTTGCACAGCGCCTCGCTCGAGAACGAGCCTGAGGCGGGCGGGCAGTAGCGACCCTTCACGCCGACCAGGTTCGCACTGGGGCGCGTGGGCCGCGGGTGCGAGGCTGGGGTTATGGATGTGGGGGCCCTCGAGGCGGATGACTACGAGTCGGTGCACCGCGCCAGCCGGGATCTGGCGGCGCGGTACGGGATGTTGACGCTCAACACCGCGCTGGAGGCGTGGGAGGCGTGGGTGCAGGAGGCTGAGGAGGGGTTCGACGCCGAAGTCGTCTGGGAGTACGAGGACGGGCTGCGCTGCCGGCGCTGGCTCGCCGCGGCCTGGCCCGTGCTCACCGAGCGCGTCCGGGCCGCACGGCAAGCGGAGCTGGACGCGCTGGACACCCGGTTCCGGCGGGCCACCGTGCCCCGGCCCGGCCAGGCCGACGACGTGCCGTGGCACTCCCGGCAGCCGCGGCTCATCGAATGAAATGGGTCCGGAACGCAGAAAAGCCCCGCACCATAAGGTGCGGGGCTTTCCCACAATGATTGTTCGGCGGCGTCCTACTCTCCCACAGGGTCCCCCCTG
>NZ_JBHWLC010000178.1:0-2918 GCF_042730635.1 Streptomyces sp. NPDC059917 | reverse complement strand
GCCCCCGCCCCCCCGCCCCCGTCCGCGCTCCCCCCGCGCCCCCGGCCCAGTCCGGGGGTCCGGGGCGGCGGGCGGTCCGCGGGGATCCGGGCGGGCGCCCGGGGCGGTTCACCAGACGACGGGCAGGGCCGCGAGGCCACCGGTCAGGGTGTCGTCGCGGAACTCCAGGTCGTTGGGCGAACCGGCGAGCCGGAGCTCCGGGAAGCGCTCGAAGACCGTGGAGAACACGGCCTGCAGCTCCACCCGGGCCAGACTGGCGCCGATGCAGAAGCGCGGCCCGTGACCGAAGGCCAGGTGCTGCGAGATGTCACGCGTGATGTCGAAGGTGTCCGGGTCGTCGAACATCTCCGGGTCGCGGTTGGCCGCGGTGAAGGGCAGCAGCACCAGGTCGCCCGCCGGGATCGTCACCCCGCCCACCTCGATGTCCTCGTGGGCGTAGCGCGGCAGCACGTCCTGCGTGGACGGCGCCGCCGCCCGCAGGATCTCCTCCACCGCGTTCTTCACCAGGCTCGGGTCCCGGCGCAGCAGCTCCCGCTGCTCCGGGTGGGTGAGCAGCAGCAGCGTGCCGATGTCCAGCCGGGTCACCGTCGTCTCGTGGCCCGCGAACAGCAGCGCCGCGCCGAGGCCCGCGATCTCGTCGTCCGTGAGGTTCTCCCGCTCCTGCGCCTCGAGCAGGTCCGAGAACACGTCCTGACCCGGGTTCGCGCGCTTGACCTCGATCAGCTTGTACATGTAATTCGTCAGCCGGTCCCAGGCCGCCTGGGACTCCACCCGGTTGTACAGGTTGGTCGCGCCGTTCGAGTAGGTCCGGAATTCCTCCCGGTCCTCACCCGGAACGCCCAGCAGCTGGCAGATCACCAGGACGGGCAGCGGGAAGGACAGCGCCTCGTGGAAATCGCCGGGCTGCGGCCCCGCGGCCATCTTGTCGAAGAGGTCGTCGACGATCTCCTGCACCTCGACCCGGAGCTTCTCCACCCGGCGGGCCGAGAACGACGGCGCGAACAGCCGGCGCATGCGCGCCCGGTTGGCGACCTCCTCGCTCGGCACACCGAGCGGGCCGCTGATGACGGCCGCGTTGGCCAGCCGGGCCGCGCTGTCCGGATCCGGGTGCGAGCGCCCGATCCGGGGGTCGTTGAACAGCTCCTTGATCTCCTTGTAACGGGTGATCAGCCAGCCCTCGTCACCCGCCGGGGTACCGACCCGCGCCACCGGGTGCTCGCCCCGCAGCTTGTGGTACATCGGTGCGATCGCCGTAGCCGGGTTCACCGCATCGCGGTCGAAGGGCAGCCGAGGCAGTTCCTGCATTGCTGTCACGTTGATCTACTCCTCGATGAATGCGGATACGGCTCCGGCCCGCACGCTATTCAGACGCGCTAAAGCTGACTTAAACCAGCCGGTTCGGCCCCTTCGGCCCCCCGCAAGCGCGCCGAAAGCGCCGCGCAAGACCCTCCGCGGAGCATTCCGAGACGCGCTCACATCTTTTGGAAGAGGACGATTGTGACGAGAGTCGACGATGTCTTCCTGGCGGGCATCGGCACCTACCTGCCGGACCGCGTCACCACCGCCGAGGCCGTCGCGAAGGGCTGGTACGACGAGGAGACGCGCGCCGAGAGCGGCATGCTCTCCGTCGCCGTCGACCCGCGGACCCCCGCACCCGACATGGCCGTGGCCGCCGCCCGGGAGGCCCTCAAGCGCTCCGAGCACGCGCCCGACGACTTCGCGGCCCTCCTGCACACCCCCGTGCACCACCAGGGCCCCGAGATCTGGTCGGCCCCCCACTACATCCTGCACAACACCCTGGACCGCCCGGTCCCCGCCCTGGAGGTCCGCCAGGGCTGCATCGGCATGATCACCTCGATGCGGATGGCCGCGCTCTGGCTGAACGGGTCCCCGGACGGCGACGCCGTCCTGATCACCGCGGGCGACAACTTCTCCACCCCCAACATCGACCGGTGGCGGGTCAGCGGCCACTACCTGCTCGGCGACGGCGGCTCGGCCGCCGTCCTCTCCCGCCGCGAGGGCTTCGCCCGGCTGCTCTCCGTCCACTCCGTCTCCTGCCCCGCGGCCGAAGTGCTGCACCGCGGCGGCGAGCCCCTCTTTCCGCCCGGCGTCACCCTCGGCAAGCGCCTCGACCTGGAGGAGCGCAGCGACCACATCCGCGCGCAGTGGGCCGCGGGCGTCGCGCCGCCGCTGTTCCACCTGGGCGACGTGGTGACGGAGGTGACCGACCGGGTCCTCGCGGACGCCGGACTCACGATGCGCGACATCACCCGGGTCGCCCACAGCGGCGTCGCCCTCGAACAGATACGCAACGGGTTCCTCGACCCGCTGGGCATCGAACTCGAGCGCGGCACCTGGGAGTTCAACCGCCGCCTCGGCCACTCCGCGGGCACCGACCAGATCGCCGGCCTGGAGCACCTGCTGACCACCGGCCAGGTCGGGCCCGGCGACCGGGTGCTGCTGCTGGCCGCGGCCGTCGGCATGGAGGTCGCCGGCGCCGTCGTGGAGATCCTCTCCGCCCCCTGAACCACTCCACGGACAGAAGGAAGACAGCCATGGCAACGCCGAACGGCACCACCCGGCAGGAGATCCGCGAGGCGCTGGCGCCCATCATCGGCGTGCCCGTCGAGCAGATCGGCGACGACGTGAACCTCGTCCGACTCGGACTGAAGTCGCTGCACCTGATGCAGCTGATCAACGGCTGGCGCCGCTCCGGCATCGCCGTGAAGTTCGGCGACCTCGCGGCCACCCCCACCGTCGACGCCTGGGCCCTGCACCTCGCCGACCGCGTCGCCGCGGCGGCAGAGCCCCGCTGAGGGCCCCGACGGCGCACCGAAGGGCCGGGGGCGGGGCTGGGGGGCCGTGCCCCGCCCGGGCGCGTGGGGGGGGGGGAAGCCCCCCCGGCCGGACCACCCGGG
>NZ_JBHWLC010000177.1:0-3324 GCF_042730635.1 Streptomyces sp. NPDC059917 | reverse complement strand
CAACTACGCCGCCGCCAACACCTTCCTCGACGCCCTCGCCCACCACCGCCACACCCAAGGCCTCCCCGCCACCTCCCTCGCCTGGGGACTCTGGACGAGCGGCATGGGGGACACGCTCGGCGCCGCCGAGCTGGAGCGGATGGCGGCCACCGGTATCGCGCCGATCAGTGGCGAGCAGGGCCTCGCCGCATTCGACGCGGCCCTGGGCCACCACCGGCCCGCGCTGGTCCCGGTGGCCGTCAACACCCCGGCCCTGCGCACCCGGGCCGACCAGGGAACGCTGCCCGCGCTGCTCGGCGGCCTGCTGCGGGGGCCCGTACGCCGCCCCGCCGCAGCGGTCCGCGCGGCCGCGGGCGAGCGGACCCTGGCCGAGAGGCTGGCCGGACTGGACGAGGTGGCGCAGCAGCAGACGCTGCTGGACCTCGTCCGTACGGAGGTGGACGCGGTGCTCGGCCGCAACGGCGCCGAGAGCCTCGACCCCGGACGCACCTTCAAGACCCTCGGCTTCGACTCGCTGTCCGCCGTCGAGCTGCGCAACCGGCTCGGCTCCGCCACCGGACGCAGGCTCTCGCCGACCCTGATCTTCGACCACCCCACCCCGGCCGCGCTCGCCACGCACTTGCGGGAGGGACTGGTCGGCGTGGCGCCCCCCGCGTCGGCGGCCGCGGCGGCACGGCCGGCCACCCCCTCCGACACGGACGGGGACCCGATCGTCATCGTCGGCATGGCCTGCCGCTTCCCGGGCGGGGCGAACACGCCCGAGGTGCTCTGGCGGATCCTGGCCGACGGCGTGGACACGGTGGGGGAGTTCCCCGCGGACCGCGGCTGGGACGAGTCCCTCTACGACGCCGACCCGGAGGCCACGGGCCACTCGTACACGCGGGAGGGCGGCTTCCTCTACGACGCCCCGCGCTTCGACGCGGAGTTCTTCGGGATCAGTCCGCGCGAGGCGCTGGCGATGGACCCGCAGCAACGGCTGCTGCTGGAGACCGCCTGGGAGACGTTCGAACGGGCCGGGATCGACCCGGAGTCCCTGCGCGGCAGCGACACCGGCGTCTTCGCGGGCGTGATCACGGGTGACTACATCACCCGCCTCGGCCAACTCCCCGACGGCATCGAGGGATACGTCTCCACCGGCACGACCACCAGCATCGCCTCGGGTCGGATCGCCTACACCCTGGGCCTCGAGGGTCCGGCCCTGACCGTGGACACGGCCTGCTCGTCCTCCCTGGTGGCGTTGCACCTCGCGGCGCAGGCCCTGCGCCAGGGCGAGTGCTCGCTCGCCCTGGTGGGCGGAGCCACCGTCATGGCGGGCCCGGTCAACTTCATCGAGTTCAGCCGCCAGCGGGCCCTGTCCCCTGACGGCCGCTGCAAGGCCTTCTCGGAATCCGCCAACGGCACGGGCTGGGGCGAGGGCGTCGGCATGCTGCTGGTGGAGCGGTTGTCGGATGCGGAGCGCCTTGGTCATCCGGTGCTTGCGGTGGTGCGCGGTAGCGCGGTGAATCAGGACGGTGCGAGCAATGGTCTGACGGCGCCGAACGGTCCTGCGCAGCAGCGGGTGATCCGGCAGGCGTTGGCTTCGGCGCGGTTGTCGGCGGCCGATGTGGACGTGGTGGAGGCGCACGGTACGGGTACGAAGCTGGGTGATCCGATCGAGGCGCAGGCGTTGATCGCGACGTACGGGCAGGAGCGGTCGGAGGATCGTCCGCTGTGGCTCGGCTCGCTCAAGTCGAACATCGGACACACGCTCGCCGCAGCTGGCGTCGGCGGCGTCATCAAGATGGTGATGGCGATGCGGGCGGGCGTGCTGCCGCGCACGCTGCACGTGGACGAGCCCACCTCACACGTGGACTGGTCGGCGGGCGCGGTGCGGCTGCTGACGCAGGAGCAGGAGTGGACGCGGGACGAGGCCCGTCTCCGGCGGGCGGCGGTGTCGTCCTTCGGCATCAGCGGAACCAACGCGCACGTGGTCATCGAGGAACCCGGCGTGAGCACCGGGTCCACGGCTCCGGAGCGGGGCGCGACGGGTCCGGTGCCGTGGGTCCTGTCGGCCCGTACGGAGGCCGGGCTGCGTGAACAGGCCGTGCGGCTGCGGGAGTTCGTGGCCGCTGATGGGGCTCTGGACCCGGTGGACGTGGGGTTCTCGTTGGCGAGCACGCGTGCGGTGTTCGAGCATCGTGCGGTGGTGGTGGGTGCGGACCGGGCGGAGCTGCTGGCCGGGTTGGAGTCCATCACCCCTGGGGTTGCCGGGGCCGGTGGGACGGCGTTCCTGTTCACCGGGCAGGGGAGCCAGCGGGTGGGGATGGGGCGTGAGCTGTATGCGGCCTCGCCGGTCTTCGCGGCTGCGTTCGATGCGGTGTGTGCGGAGCTGGACGGGCATTTGGGTCGGTCGTTGAAGGATGTGGTGTTCAGCGATCCGGACGGGTTGTTGGATCAGACGCGGTTCACGCAAGCGGCGTTGTTCGCGGTGGAGACGGGGTTGTTCCGAGTCGCGGAGGCGGCCGGGGTGCGGCCGGATGCGTTGATCGGGCACTCGGTCGGTGAGCTGGCCGCCGCCCACGCGGCCGGTGTCCTCTCGCTGGCGGACGCGTGTGTGCTGGTCGCGGCGCGGGGCCGGCTGATGCAGGCCGCACGGGCTGGCGGGGCGATGCTCGCCATCGCTGCCCCCGAAGCCGATGTCACCCCGCTCCTCGGCGAAGGCGTCGATCTGGCTGCGGTGAACGGGCCTTCGGCCGTGGTCATCTCGGGTGACGAGGACGCGGTCGAGACGGTCGCGGAGCATTTCCGGGCCGCAGGTGTGAAGGTCAAGCGGCTCACGGTCAGCCACGCCTTCCACTCGCCGCACATGGACAGCGTCCTGGACGAGTTCCGAGCCATCGCTGCCACCCTTACCTTCAACCCGCCCTCGATTCCGATCGTCTCCAACGTCACCGGTCTGATCGCGACGGCCGAGGAGCTGACGGATCCTGCCTACTGGGCCCGTCACATCCGTGGCGCGGTCCGTTTCCACGACGGCCTCACCACCCTCCACAACCAGGGGATCACCACCTACCTCGAACTCGGCCCCGACCCGGTCCTCACCGCGATGGTCCGTGGCGGCCTGGACGCCCCCGGCCTCTCCACCGCCTCCATGCTCCGTAACGGTCACCAGGAGGAGCGGACCCTTCTCACCGCGCTCGCGGCGGCGCACGCCAACGGTTCGGACGTGGACTGGAGTGGCTACCTCGCCGGTGGGCGGCGGATCGATCTGCCGACCTATGCCTTCCAACGCACCCGGTACTGGCTCGAGGCCACCACCCGGACCGACGTCACCACCGCGGGCCT
>NZ_JBHWLC010000176.1:0-4105 GCF_042730635.1 Streptomyces sp. NPDC059917 | reverse complement strand
CCCCGGGGTCCGCCGGAAGGGGTGAAACGGCCGGTCAGCCCGCCTGCGCGGGGCCCTGACGCTGATCGTCCTTGGTGTAGGTGAGGCGCTCGACCTGGCCCGACTCGAAGCCGCCCTTGATCTCCTTGCCGTTCACGAACAGCTGGACGGCCCCGGCGTCGCCGAGCACGAGATCGATGGACTGCTTGTCGGTGAAGGTCTTGGTGTCACCCGGCTGGAGGGTTCCGTCGAAGAGCAGACGACCGCTGTGGTCCTTCGCGGAGATCCAGCTCTCGCCGGTGCTGGCCGTCAGGACGACCGTGACCAGGTCCTTCGGGGCGGCCGCGATGGCGCTGTCCGAGGGCTCGGGCTTGGGTGCCTGCGGGGTCTGCTGGGGCGCGGCCGGTTTGGCCGGCTTGGCGCCGGGCTGCTTGGGTGCGGGCTGCGGGGAGGCGGAACCTTCCGCCATCGGCCGCTTGGTGTCGTCGTCGCCGCCCTTGAGGGCGGTGAAGCCGACGAATCCGATCACGGCGACGATCGCCGCGACCATGGCGGCGGTCCAGTTGGGCCGCTGCCGCTCGGGACGGATCCGCTCGGCCTCGAACATCGGGGCGGCGGGGGTCGGCGCCGGGCGACCCCCGTGGGCGGCGTCGTAGCTCTCGACCAGGGGTTCGGGATCGAGGTGCACGGCGCGGGCGAGGGTACGGATGTGGCCACGGGCGTAGACGTCGCCGCCGCAGCGCGTGAAGTCGTCCTGCTCGATCGCGTGCACGATCGGGATGCGCACGCGGGTGGTGGAACTGACCTCGTCGACGGTGAGCCCGGCGGCGATCCGGGCCTGCTGGAGGGCCGTCCCGATGGACGGACCGGCGGCGGGCCGCTCGACGATCACGTCGTCGGTCGAAGGCCGGTCATCTTCGGGGGACTTGGAGTTGCCGATGGACACGGGGGCGCCTTTCGAGCGTGTAGCCACCTGCTGGATGTCCAGTCTAGGGGGGTGACGAAAGGGTGGAGCAACCGGAGGGTGACCTCCGTACGCCATCCGAATGGCATCGGTGCTCGCGTGCCGCGTCCGTGCGGATCCGCGGCGCGCGGGGCGCGCGGCGCCACCCCTTTCCTCAACTTGACGAGCGACCAGGGGAAACGGTTGCCCCGGGATTCTTTACGACCGGGTCACGGTCCGGTCTCTCCCCGGATGACCGCGAGGACCCCGTCCAACTCGTCCGCTTTGAGCATCACGTCGCGCGCCTTGGAGCCCTCGCTGGGGCCGACGATGCCGCGCGATTCCATGAGGTCCATCAACCGCCCGGCCTTGGCGAAGCCGACCCGGAGCTTGCGCTGGAGCATGGAGGTGGAGCCGAACTGCGTGGTGACGACCAGTTCGGCGGCCTGGCACAGCAGGTCGAGGTCGTCGCCGATCTCCTCGTCGATCTCCTTCTTCTGCTTCTGCCCGACCGTGACGTCGTCCCGGAAGACGGGTGCCATCTGGTCCTTGCAGTGCTGGACGATCCCCTGGATCTCCTCCTCGGTGACGAAGGCGCCCTGGAGCCGGGTGGGCTTGTTCGCCCCCATCGGCAGGAACAGCCCGTCACCCTTTCCGATGAGCTTCTCGGCGCCGGGCTGGTCGAGGATGACCCGGCTGTCCGCGAGCGAGGAGGTCGCGAAGGCGAGCCGCGAGGGCACGTTCGCCTTGATCAGACCGGTCACCACGTCCACCGACGGGCGCTGGGTCGCCAGCACCAGGTGGATGCCGGCCGCGCGGGCCAGCTGGGTGATGCGGACGATCGAGTCCTCCACGTCGCGCGGGGCGACCATCATCAGGTCGGCGAGCTCGTCGACGATCACCAGCAGGTACGGGTAGGGGCTCAGCTCGCGCTCGCTGCCCGGCGGCAGTTTGATCTTGCCGTCGCGGATGGCCTTGTTGAAGTCGTCGATGTGCCGGTAGCCGAAGGCGGCCAGGTCGTCGTAGCGCAGGTCCATCTCGCGCACGACCCACTGGAGGGCCTCGGCGGCCCGCTTCGGGTTGGTGATGATCGGCGTGATCAGGTGCGGGATGCCCTCGTAGGCCGTCAGCTCGACCCGCTTGGGGTCGACCAGCACCATCCGGACGTCCTCGGGGGTCGCCCGCACCATCACCGAGGTGATCAGGCAGTTGATGCAGGAGGACTTTCCGGAGCCGGTGGCGCCGGCGACCAGCACGTGCGGCATCTTCGCGAGGTTGGCCATGACGTAGCCGCCCTCGACGTCCTTGCCGAGCGCGACGAGCATCGGGTGGTCGTCCTCCGCCGCGTCCGCCAGGCGCAGGACGTCGCCGAGGTTGACCATCTCGCGGTCGGTGTTCGGGATCTCGATGCCGACCGCCGACTTGCCCGGGATCGGGCTGATGATCCGCACGTCGGGCGAGGCCACGGCGTAGGCGATGTTCTTGGCCAGCGCCGTGATGCGCTCGACCTTGACCGCCGGGCCCAGCTCCACCTCGTAGCGGGTCACCGTCGGCCCCCGGGTGAAGCCGGTGACCTTCGCGTCGACCTTGAACTCCATGAAGACGTTGCTCAGCGAGGCGACCACCGCGTCGTTCGCGGCGCTGCGGGTCTTGCCGGGTCCACCGCGCTCCAGCAGGTCGAGCGAGGGCAGCGAGTACGTGATGTCCCCGCGCAGCTGGAGCTGCTCGGCCCGCGGCGGCAGCGCCTGGGTCTGCGGCGGGGCCTTGGTCAGATCGGGCACGCCGACCGGACCGGCCGCCGCCGGGACCGGCGGGGCTGCGGGAGCGGGCGGGGCGGCGGGTACGGGCGGGAGCGGGGCGGTCGTCGGGCTGGACGGGGCCGCGGGCGCCGCGGCCCGCTGCTCGCCGCGCTCCTCCCGGGCGGTGGGCACCGGCGCGGTGACCTCGACGCCCTCGTGCGCGGGCGTGACCCCGTGGGTCAGGTCGGCGACCAGCGGGGAGGGCGGCATGCCGCCGTACACCGCCCCGTCCAGGGCCGCCGCCGCGGCCGCGGCGACGTCCACCGCGTCCATCTCGCGGTCCATGGCGGGGCGCCCGGGTGCCCGTCGGGGCCGGCGCCGCCGGGCGGCGAGCGCCTCCTCCTCCGCCGACTCCGCGGGGGTGGCCGGGTCCAAGGCGGGGGCGCCCTGCCCGTTGGCCCGCCAGCGCTCGGGGTCGTGGCGCTCGCCTTCCTGCTCGGCGTACGCCCGGTCGTACTCGTTGGGCGCGATCACGCCGAGCCGGATCCCCAGTCGGCGCAGCCGCTGCGGGATGGCGTTGACGGGGGTCGCGGTGACCACCAGCAGCCCGAAGACCGTGAGCAGCACCAGCAGCGGCACCGCCAGCGGCGCGCCCATGGTGAAGATCAGCGGCTTGGAGGCGCCCCAGCCGATCAGGCCGCCCGCGTTCTGCATGGCGGTGGTGCCCTCGTCCCGGCCGGGCGCGCCGCAGGCGATGTGGACCAGCCCGAGGACGCCGATGACCAGGGCGGTCAGCCCGATGCCGATCCGGCCGTTGGCGTCGCTCTGCTCGGGGTGGCGGATGAAGCGCACCGCCATGACCCCGAGCAGGATCGGGACCAGCAGGTCGAGCCGTCCGAAGGCGCCGGTGATCAGCATCGTCACCAGATCGCCCACGGGACCGCTCAGGTTCGACCAGGTTCCGGCGGCGACGATCAGCGCGAGGGCGAGCAGGAGCAGCCCGACGCCGTCCTTGCGGTGGGCCGGGTCGAGGTTCTTCGCCCCGCGGCCCATGCCGCGGAAGACCGCCCCGACGGCGTGCGCGAGGCCGAGCCAGAGGGCGCGCACCAGCCGCACCACGCCCCCGGTCGGGGACGGTGCGGGTTTGGGCGCGACCTTGCGGACCGGGGCGCGCTTGGCGCCCGCGGCCTTCTTCGCTGGCGGCTTGCCCGCGGGCTGCGCAGCCTTTTTCGCCGGCGCCGTCGTACGGCCGGTGCGGGCCTTCGCGGCACCCGCGGCGCTCTGGGAACCCTTGCCGGACGTACGTGAGGCCATGGGCCCGAGGTTACCGGTGCGCGTGCCGGTGGACACGCGTGCCCACCCCTTCACCCGTTCGTGTCGGAACTCCGGTGCGTCATTTGACGTACGGCCAGAGCTGACGCGCCCTCAGCACCCGGCCCCGCTC
>NZ_JBHWLC010000175.1:0-4496 GCF_042730635.1 Streptomyces sp. NPDC059917 | reverse complement strand
GAGACCCAGTGCCTGGCCGACTCCCACGGCAACGTGGTCGTCGTCTCCACCCGTGACTGCTCGCTCCAGCGCCGCCACCAGAAGCTGGTCGAGGAGGCCCCGGCCCCCTTCCTGAGCGAGGCCCAGAACGCCGAGCTGTACGCGGCGTCCAAGGCGATCCTCAAGGAAGCCGGCTACGTCGGCGCCGGCACCGTCGAGTTCCTCGTCTCCGCCGACGGCCTGATCTCCTTCCTCGAGGTCAACACCCGCCTCCAGGTCGAACACCCGGTCACCGAAGAAGTCGCCGGCATCGACCTGGTCCGCGAGATGTTCCGCATCGCCGACGGCGAGGAACTCGGCTACGGCGACCCGGTCCTGCGCGGACACTCCTTCGAGTTCCGCATCAACGGCGAGGACCCCGGCCGCGGCTTCCTGCCCGCCCCCGGCACCGTCACCCGCTTCACCCCGCCCTCGGGCCCCGGCGTCCGCCTCGACGCGGGCGTCGAATCCGGCAGCGTCATCGGCCCCGCCTGGGACTCGCTCCTGGCCAAGCTGATCGTCACCGGCGCCACCCGCGAACAGGCCCTGCAACGCGCCGCCCGCGCGCTCGCCGAGTTCGAGATCGAGGGCATGGCCACCGCCGTCCCCTTCCACCGCGCGGTCGTCGTCGACCCCGCCTTCGCACCCGCCGACGGCAACCCGTTCACGGTCCACACCCGCTGGATCGAGACCGAGTTCGTCAACGAGATCCCCGCCTTCGTGGTCCCCGCGACCGACGAAGAGCCCGACGAGCCGGGCCGCGAGACCGTCGTGGTCGAGGTCGGCGGCAAGCGCCTGGAGGTCTCACTGCCCTCCAGCCTGGGCATGACCCTGGCCCGCACCGCGGCCGCCGGCGGCGCCAAGCCCAAGCGCCGCGCCGCGAAGAAGTCCGGCCCCGCCGCCTCCGGCGACACCCTGGCCTCCCCCATGCAGGGAACCATCGTCAAGGTCGCCGTCGAAGAGGGCCAGCAGGTCAACGAGGGCGACCTGATCGTCGTCCTCGAGGCCATGAAGATGGAACAACCCCTCAACGCGCACCGCTCCGGCACCGTCGTCGGCCTGTCCGCCGAGGTCGGCGGCTCGGTCACCTCCGGCGCCACCATCTGCGAGATCAAGGACTGATCTCGTCGGGGCCGCGGCAACGCCGCCCACACCGCACCGCACCGACGGGGCCGGATCACTCCGGCCCCGTCGGCGTTCCCACGTTCATGCGCCCTAGCGGCGGCGCATGTCCGCGACCCTGGCGCGCTCCCCCGCTTGCTGCTCCAGCATCCCCGAGGGGGCGCTGCGCAGTTGTGCGGTGGGGCCGCCACGGCGTTGTACGGGCAGCGGGGAGTCGCGGCGCGGACGCCGGCCCTGCATGCCGTCGGTGGCTGCGGGGGCGGTGGCCCCCGCGACCGTGATCTGGACGCCCTGGTCGGCCAGCGCCTGGAGCTCGGTGGCGGCCCGGTCGTCGTGCGACTGCGGCTCGTCCGTCACGAGTCGGGTGATGACGTCCGTGGGCACCGTCTGGAACATGGTGTCCGTGCCGAGCTTGGTGTGGTCGGCCAGGACCACCACCTCGGCGGCCGCCTGCACCAACGCCCGGTCCACGCTCGCGGAGAGCATGTTGGACGTGGACAGACCGCGTTCGGCCGTCAGGCCGCTCCCGGACAGGAACGCCCGGGAGACGCGCAGCCCTTGGAGGGACTGCTCGGCCCCGCTGCCGACCAGGGCGTAGTTGGACCCGCGCAGGGTCCCGCCGGTCATGACGACCTCGACCCGGTTGGCGTGCGCCAACGCCTGGGCGACGAGCAGCGAATTGGTGACGACGGTCAGACCCGGCACCCGGGCGAGCCGACGGGCCAGCTCCTGGGTGGTGGTGCCCGCGCCGACGACGATGGCCTCGCCTTCTTCGACGAGACCCGCCGCGACATCGGCAATGGCGGTTTTCTCCGCCGTCGCGAGATGGGACTTTTGCGGAAAGCCGGACTCCCGCGTGAAACCACCCGGCAAGACCGCACCGCCGTGTCGGCGGTCGAGGAGTCCTTCTGCCTCCAGTGCCCGCACGTCCCGCCGTACGGTCACTTCGGAGGTCTGGACGACGCGGGCGAGCTCACGGAGCGATACCGCTCCGTTGGCGCGCACCATTTCGAGGATCAATTGACGACGTTCTGCAGCGAACACGAAACTGACAGTAACGCAACCAGTCCGTTCCTTTCAGTGCCCGACGCCGAAATGCAGAAGATGAGAACAGATCGGGCACTGGTGTGATATGCGCGCTTCCGGCGCAACCGGTCACCGCCGGAAGCGCCGGAAGGGGCACGGCAATTACGCCTCGCCGGCCGCCTTGCGGGTGTGCAGCTGGCGGGCCACCTCGGCGATAGACCCCGACAGCGAGGGGTACACGGTGAACGCGTTTGCGATCTGCTCGACCGTCAGGTTGTTGTCGACGGCGATCGAGATGGGGTGGATCAGCTCGCTCGCGCGCGGGGCGACGACCACGCCGCCGACGACGATCCCGGTGCCGGGACGGCAGAAGAGCTTCACGAAACCGTCGCGGATGCCCTGCATCTTGGCGCGCGGGTTGCGCAGCAGCGGCAGCTTCACGCAGCGGGCGTCGATCTTGCCGGAGTCCACGTCGGCCTGCGTGTAGCCGACGGTGGCGATCTCGGGGTCGGTGAAGACGTTCGAGGACACCGTCTTGAGGTTCAGCGGGGTCACCGCGTCGCCGAGGAAGTGGTACATCGCGATCCGGCCCTGCATGGCCGCGACGGACGCCAGGGCGAAGATCCCGGTCACGTCACCGGCGGCGTACACGCCCGGGGAGGAGGTCCGCGAGACCTTGTCGGTCCAGATGTGCCCGGACTCGGTGAGCCGGACGCCGGACTCCTCCAGGTTCATGTTCCGGGTGTTGGGGATCGCACCGACCGCCATGAGGCAGTGCGTGCCGGTGATCACGCGGCCGTCGGAGAGGGTGACCTCGACCCGGTCGCCGACCCGCTTGGCGGACTCGGCCCGGGAGCGGCCCACGACGTTCATGCCGCGCCGGCGGAACACGTCCTCCAGGACGGCCGCGGCGTCGGGGTCCTCGCCCGGCAGCACGCGGTCGCGGGAGGAGACGAGGGTGACCCGGGAGCCGAGGGCCTGGTAGGCGCCGGCGAACTCGGCGCCGGTGACGCCGGAACCGACGACGATCAGTTCCTCGGGCAGCTCCTCCAGGTCGTAGACCTGGGTCCAGTTCAGGATCCGCTCGCCGTCGGGCATCGCGTCCGGGATCTCGCGCGGGTGCCCGCCGGTGGCGATCAGGACGGCGTCGGCGGTCAGGATCGTCTCCGTACCGTCCGCGGCCGTCACGATGACGTCACGGGTGCCGTCGATGCCCTGGGGGCCGCCGAGCTTGCCGCGGCCGCGCAGCACGCGGGCGCCCGCCCGGGTGACGGAGGCCGTGATGTCGTGCGACTGGGCCAGCGCGAGGCGCTTGACCCGGCGGTTGACCTTGCCGAGGTCCACGCCGACCACCCGGGCCGCCTGTTCCAGCGGCGGGGTGTCGTCGGCGACGACGATGCCCAGCTCCTCGTAGGACGAGTCGAAGGTCGTCATCACCTCGGCGGTGGCGATCAGGGTCTTGGAGGGCACGCAGTCGGTGAGGACCGAGGCCCCGCCCAGACCGTCGCAGTCCACGACGGTCACCTCCGCGCCGAGCTGGGCGCCTACCAGGGCCGCCTCGTATCCGCCGGGGCCGCCGCCGATGATCACGATCCGGGTCACGAAAAGTCCGCCTCACGTCTACCCGGCCGGCTGCCCCCCGGCCGGGGTTCCGGGGGGTCTCCCCGGGGGATGCATTCCGTGCCCCATTGTCCCGCACGCATCAAGGTGCTTCGCGCCCGGTCCCGCCATCCGGGCACGCGTCCATCGCCGTACCTCCCGTACCCTCGACCTCATGTCGCTCTACGCCGCGTACGCCGGCAACCTCGACCCGCGGCTGATGACGCGCCGCGCTCCGCATTCCCCGCTGCGCGGAACGGGGTGGCTGAACGACTGGCGGCTGACGTTCGGCGGGGAACAGATGGGCTGGGAAGGCGCGCTCGCCACGATCGTGGAAGCGCCCCGCCACCAGGTCTTCGTCGCCCTGTACGACATCGCGCCGCTGGACGAGGAGTCCATGGACCGCTGGGAGGGTGTCGGGCTCGACATCTACCGCCGGATGCGGGTGCGCGTGCACACGCTGGACGGCGAGGAGGCCGCCTGGGTGTACGTGCTGAACGGCTACGAGGGCGGGCTGCCCTCGGCGCGCTACCTCGGGGAGCTGGCGGACGCCGCCGAATCCGCGGGCGCGCCGCACGACTACGTGATGGAACTGCGCAAGCGGCCCTGCTGAGCACCGGCCACCACGGAGCGGGGGCCGGCCCCCCCCCCCCGCCCCCCCCCGGGCCATGGGTGGGGAACACACAAACCAACCACCCCACAACCAACAGCGGGGCCAGAAAACACGCAGG
>NZ_JBHWLC010000174.1:0-4666 GCF_042730635.1 Streptomyces sp. NPDC059917 | reverse complement strand
TCGCAGTCGTGCGGCCTGGGGTGAGGGCGGGGCGTCGGCCGACCCGGCGGCGGCCGCCGCCGGGTCGGCCCAGGCGTCGGTGTCCACCACGAAGGCGATCGCGCCGCCGGAGCGGCCGCGCATCTTCGCCGCCATCGCCGTCTGTACGTCGTCCAGCTCGCCCAGGAAGGCGACGAGCAGCCCGTCCTGGCCGGCGCGCACCGCGTCGTGGGCGCGCGAGAGCCCGGCCCCGTCGGAATGGCCGACGATCGCCAGGGTGTCCATCATCAGCCCCGCCGCTTCGGCGGACTCCTGGCCGCCGGCGGAGAAGCCGCCGGCGCCCTCGCTGGGCACCGCGTTCCCGGTGTCGGTCAGCAGCCGCACGGAGAAGCCCCGCTCCAGCAGGTGGACCAGGGTGGAGGCCGCTCCCGAGACGGCCCACTCGAAGGCCGAGTCGGGGCCCGCGCCCTCGTAGGCCAGACGCCGGGTGTCCAGGAGCACGGTGGCCCGGCTGCGCTGCGGCTGCTCCTCGCGGCGCACCATCAGCTCGCCGTAGCGGGCGGTGGAGCGCCAGTGGACGCGGCGCAGGTCGTCGCCGTGCCGGTAGCCGCGCGGGATCACGTCGTCGTCCCCGGCGAGCGCGAGCGCGCGCAGGCTGCCGTCGCCGTAGCCGGAGGACTCCCCGGCCAGGCGCACGGGCGGCAGCGGCTCGGTGCGCGGGACCACGGTGAGGGTGTCGAAGGTGCTGAACGAGCGGGTCAGCTCGACCAGCCCGAAGGGGTCGGCCAGGCGCAGCTGGAGCGGGCCGAGCGGGTAGCGCCCGCGCAGGTCGGAGCGGACCCGGTAGGACACCTCGCGGCGGCCGCCCGGCTCGACCCGGTCCAGCACGAACCGGGGCCGGGGCCCGAGCACGTACGGCACCCGGTCCTGGAGCATCAGCAGGCCGGTGGGCAGCCGGGAGACGTTGTCCATCCGCAGCTGCACCCGGGCCTCGGCGCCCGCGGGCACCCGCACCGGGGTCAGCCGGCGGCTGCCGGAGACCCGGTAGCGGGTGCGGTGCAGGGCGAAGACGCAGATCAGCGGCAGGACGGCGAGGAGCAGCCCGACGCGCAGCAGCTCGGACTGGCCCAGGACGTAGGCGCATATGGCGGCGGCGATGCCCGCGGCCAGGAAGGACCGGCCGCGCGTGGTGAGCCCGGAGAGCGCCGCGAGCACTCCGGCGCCCTCGCCACCGGCACCGCCAGGGGTACCGGCGCCCATCAGAAGCCCCGGACGCCCGCGCCGGGCGGCTGCTCGCCGCGCGCGCCGGCGGCCGGGACCGGGGTGCGCTGGATGATCTCGGCGACCACCTGTTCGGCGGTGCGGCGGCTGAGCTGGGCCTGGGCGGTGGGCAGCAGGCGGTGCGCGAGCACCGGGGCGGCCAGGGCCTGGACGTCGTCGGGCAGCACGTAGTCGCGGCCGGTCAGGGCGGCGGAGGCCTTGACCGCGCGGAGCAGGTGCAGGGTGGCCCGGGGCGAGGCGCCCAGGCGCAGCTCGGGGTGGCTGCGGGTGGCGGAGACGAGGTCCACGATGTAGCGCCGGACGGGATCGGCGACGTACACCTCGCGGACGGCCTCGATCAGCTTGAGGATGTCGTGGGCGTGGGCGACGGCGGTGAGGTCGTCGAGCGGGGAGAGCCCGCCGTGCACGTCGAGCATCTCCAGCTCGGCCTCGGGGCTGGGGTAGCCGACGGAGACGCGGGCCATGAAGCGGTCGCGCTGGGCCTCGGGGAGGGGGTAGGTGCCCTCCATCTCCACCGGGTTCTGGGTGGCGACGACCATGAACGGCGCGGGCAGCCGGTAGGTCTGCCCGTCGCTGGTGACCTGGCGCTCCTCCATCGATTCAAGCAGCGCCGACTGGGTCTTGGGCGAGGCCCGGTTGATCTCGTCGCCGATCACGATCTGGGCGAAGATCGCGCCGGGCTTGAACTCGAACTCGTGGCGCTGCTGGTCGTAGATGCTCACGCCCGTGATGTCGGAGGGCAGCAGGTCCGGAGTGAACTGGATGCGCTGCACCGAGCAGTCGATCGACTTGGCCAGCGTCTTGGCCAGCATGGTCTTGCCGACCCCGGGCACGTCCTCGATGAGGAGGTGCCCTTCGGCGAGCAGGACCGTCAGCGCGAGGCGGACGACCTCGGGCTTGCCCTCGATCACGCTCTCGACCGAGCGGCGGATCCGCTCCGCCGTCGTGGTCAGATCAGCGAGGTTCGCTCGGTCGTCATACGTGGTCACCTGGTTCTCCTGTGCCCTTTCACCGGGCCGACGCCCATTGCGCATGTCCGGCCCACCCCGAAGGACACATTGTTGACGGCGTTACGGCCCGGTGTCACTCAGGAGAGGGGACTGATCTCGCGCAGCAGCCCGGTGTGGACGTCGAAGACGAAGCCGCGCACGTCGTCGCGGTGCGGCAGGAACGGGTTCGTCCGCACGCGCTGCATGGACTGGCGGACGTCCTGGTCCACGTCCCGGAAGGCCTCGACGGCCCAGGCGGGGCGCTGGCCGACCTCGTCCTCCAGCTCGTGCCGGAAGTCCTCGGTCAGGCTCTCCAGGCCGCAGCCGGTGTGGTGGATGAGTATCACGCTGCGGGTGCCGAGCGCCCGCTGGCTGATGGTGAGCGAGCGGATGGTGTCGTCGGTGACCACGCCGCCCGCGTTGCGGATGGTGTGGCAGTCGCCGAGCTGCAGGCCCAGGGCGGCGTGCAGGTCGAGCCGGGCGTCCATGCAGGCCACGACGGCCACCTTCAGGACGGGACGGGCGTCCATGCCCGGATCGGTGAACTGCGCGGCGTAGCGGGCGTTCGCGTGCACCAGGCGGTCGGTGACGGACTCGCCCCCGGTGGTCTGGGGCGCGGACTCGGCAGGCAGGTGTGCGGAGGTCGTCATGCCTACGACGTTAGTGGTCACGGCTGGTGCGGGCAGGGAGAGAGGATGGACAAAGAACGTCAATGGACCTTGTTGTGAGCTAACCCACAAGGGTGGGGCGGGCGCGGCCGTCCGAGTGATTCGCACCATTTGCCGGTTCATCGGGAGAGCGGCGCACGGCGCGCGGGGCGGTTCGTTGACCGCGGCGACCGTTGGACTAAAGTGGCGCGAACCGGCCGGGGCCCGGCCCTCACCGGCCCCCCGGCCCCCGATGAAACTCCGCGTGCGCGGCGCGTACGCACGGCCCGGCCTCCTCCGGCTCACCGGCCGGCCCGGTGGTGCGTACGCCTGCCGCGCCGTTACCTGAGAGGGCGCTTTGACTAGCGAGTCCCGACACGTCCCGGTGATGCTCCAGCGGTGCCTGGACCTGTTGGCCCCGGCGCTGGAGAGGCCCGGGGCCGTCGTCGTCGACTGCACCCTCGGCCTCGGCGGCCACAGCGAGGCCCTGCTGACCCGGTTCCCCGAAGCGCGCCTGATCGCGCTCGACCGCGACAAGGAAGCGCTGCGGCTCTCCGGCGAGCGGCTCGCGCCGTTCGGCGACCGCGCGACCCTGGTGCACGCGATCTACGCCGACCTCGCCGAGGTGCTCGACGGCCTCGGCACGCCCACCGTCCAGGGCATCCTCTTCGACCTCGGCGTCTCCTCCATGCAGCTGGACGAGGCCGACCGCGGCTTCGCCTACGCGCAGGACGCGCCGCTGGACATGCGGATGGACCAGACGACGGGCATGAGCGCGGCCGAGGTCCTCAACACCTACCCGCCGGGCGAGCTGGTGCGGATCCTGCGCCAGTACGGCGAGGAGAAGCAGGCCAAGCGGATCGTCTCCGCGGTGGTGCGCGAGCGCGACAAGGAACCCTTCAGCAACAGCGCGCGGCTGGTCGAGCTGATCCGCGACGCGCTGCCCCAGGCCGCCAAGCGGACCGGCGGCAACCCCGCCAAGCGGACCTTCCAGGCCCTGCGCATCGAGGTCAACGGCGAGCTGGCGGGCCTGGAGCGGGCGATCCCGGCGGCCGTGGAGCGCATCGCCGTCGGCGGTCGCATCGCGGTGCTGTCCTACCACTCGCTGGAGGACCGGCTGGTCAAGCAGGTCTTCGCGGCCGGCGCCGCGAACACCGCGCCGCCCGGACTGCCCGTGGTGCCGGAGAAGTACCAGCCGAAGCTGAAGCTGCTCACCCGCGGCGCGGAACTGCCGACGGAGGAGGAGATCGCGGAGAACCGCCGCGCGGCCCCGGCCCGCTGCCGCGGCGTCGAGCGGATCCGGGCGGAACACCTGTGACCGCGGGCGGGCGGCGGGCGCACCGGGAGGAGATCGGGTGAGCAAGGCCGGGCGGACGCCCTTCGTGCTGCTGGTCGTCGTACTGCTCGCGGGCGGTCTGATCAGCCTGCTGCTGCTCAACTCGGCGCTCAACCAGGGTTCCTTCCAGCTGAGCAAGCTGAAGAAGGAGACCACCTCGCTCACCGACGAGCAGCAGGCCCTCCAGCGCGACGTGGACGCCCAGTCGGCGCCCGACGCGCTGGAGCGCCGGGCCCGCGAGCTGGGGCTGGTCCCCGGCGGCAGCCCGGTCTTCCTCGGCCCCGACGGCAAGGTCAGCGGCACGCCGACCGCCGCCGAGGTCCCGCCGCCGCCCTCCCCGCCGCCCGCGGCCGCCTCCGGCGCGCCGCAGTCCGCGCCCCCGTCCGCCCCGCCGTCCGCCCCGCAGTCCGCAGCGCCGGCCACCGGCCCCGCGG
>NZ_JBHWLC010000173.1:2189-4680 GCF_042730635.1 Streptomyces sp. NPDC059917 | reverse complement strand
GCGACCCGCGTCCACGCCGGGCCGCCGAAGATCGACTCCCAGTCGTTCGGCGGCAGCTCCCCGCCCGCCCCGCGCCCCGGCCGGAAGTGGAAGCGCTCGCGCAGCGGGCTGCCGGGCCCCTCGCGCAGCGCCTGCTTGAACCATTCGTGCTGGTCGGAGCAGTGGTTGGGAACGAGGTCCACGATGATCCGCAGGCCCAGCGCGTGGGCCTCGCGGATCACGGCGTCGGCGTCGTGCAGGCTGCCGAACATCGGGTCGATGGCCCGGTAGTCGGCGACGTCGTAGCCCGCGTCGGCCTGCGGGGAGGCGTAGAACGGGCTGAGCCAGACGGCGTCGACGCCCAGTTCCTTGAGGTAGGGCAGCCGGGTCCGGACCCCTTCGAGGTCCCCCATCCCGTCCCCGTTGCTGTCGGCGAAGCTGCGCGGGTAGACCTGGTAGATCACCGCTTCCCGCCACCAGCCGGGCTGGGTGCCGGTCGCGGTGGGAAGAGCGTCGGCGAGGTGCTGGGTCATGTCGTCCTTGGAGAGATCGGGCCGGTTGTACGCGTCGGGAAGGGTGGTCAGCCCTTGGTCGCGCCCGCGGTCATACCGGCGACGAGGTGACGCTGGGCGAAGACGAAGAAGATCGCCGCGGGGATGGCGATGAGGACGGAAGCCGCCGTCATCGGACCCCAGTTGGCGGTGTACTGGGTGACGAAGGTCTGCAGACCCCCGGCCAGCGTGAGGTTGTCGTCGCCGACCAGGAAGGCGGAGGCGTACGCCACCTCGCCCCAGGCGGTGATGAAGGAGTAGAAGGCGGTGACCGCGAGGCCCGGGCGGGCCAGCGGGAGGATCAGCCGCCAGAAGGTCCCGAAGGGGTTGAGCCCGTCGACCCGACCGGATTCGTCGATCTCGATCGGGATGGTGTCGAAGAAGCCCTTCATCATCCAGGCGCAGAACGGCACCGCGATGGTGAGGTACGTGATGATCAGGCCGAGCGGCTGGTTGAGCAGCCCCAGCTCCCCCATCAGGTTGTAGAGCGGGACGATCAGGATGGCCATCGGGAACATCTGGGTGACCAGCAGGGTCCACATCAGCGGCTTCATGCCGGGGAACCGGAAGCGGCTGACCGCGTAGCCCGTGGTCGCGGCGATGAACACGCCGAGGACGGTGGTGATGCCCGCGACCAGCACCGAGTTGCCGAACCAGGTGAAGAAGGACGTGTGGTCCACCAGGTACCGGTAGTTGTCGAGGGTGGGGTCCTTGACGAAGTCGGTGCTGACCGCCTGCTGCGGCGGCTTGAGCGAGGTCAGCAGGATCCACAGCACCGGGAAGACCGCGATGACGGCCGCGACGACGAGCGTGGCGTGCAGGGTCACGGAGGCGAGCGGCCCGCGCTGCCCGCGCGGCCGCACCGCCTTGGTCGCCCCGGCTCCGGCGGCGGCCGTGGCTCCGGCGTTGGAGGTGGTCGTCACGGTCACCACACCTCTCCCTGCTTGCGCAGCGAACGCCGGTAGACCAGCGCGAAGATCATGAGCAGGGCGAGGATGAGGACGCCCCAGGTCGCGGACCCGGCGAAGTCGCGCGGGCTGGTCACGAACGCCTGCCGGAACGCCTGCGTCACGAGGATCTCGGTGGCGTCGCCCGGTCCACCGCGGGTGAGCAGGAAGATCACCGGGAACATGTTGAAGGTCCAGATGGTGGAGAGCAGGATCACCGTCATGCTGACCGTGCGCAGCCCCGGCAGGGTGATGTGCCGGAAGCGCTGCCAGGGGCTCGCGCCGTCCATCTCGGCGGCCTCGTACAGCTCGCCGGGGATGGACTGGAGGCCGCCGAGCAGGGCCACCATCATGAAGGGGATGCCCAGCCAGACGTTGACGGTGATGACCGCGAGCTTGGCCCAGGTGGGGTCGTCGAGCCACGGCACGGCGGAGATCCCGCCGCCTTCGAGGACCTTGTTCAGGATGCCGTTGTCGCGGTTGAAGAGGAACCGCCAGGCGAAGACGGAGACGAAGCCGGGGACGGCCCAGGGCAGGATGAGCGCCATCCGGTAGACGGCGCGGCCCCGGAACTCCCGGTTCAGGATGTTCGCGAGGCCGAGGCCCAGCACGAAGGTGACGGACACGCAGGTGACGGTCCAGATCACCGTCCACACCAGCCGGTCCAGGAAGACCGGGTCGCTCAGCGCGGCCGTGTAGTTGTCGAGGCCGACGAACTGGTACGTCGCGTCGATCGTGTTGGGGCCGATCGTGCGGGCGACGTTGCGCTCGTTGGCGTCGGTCAGCGACAGGTAGATCCCGCGGACCAGCGGCCACCCGATGATCACGCCGAGGACGAGCACCACGGGGGTGACCATCGTCCAGGCGTACCAGTGGGTGGCCAGCGCGCGCCGGATCCGGCCGGGGCTGGCCCCGGGCTTGCGATCGGTCCCGCGGGCCCGGGCGCGGGGGGGGGGGGGGCCCCCCCCCCCCCCCCCCCCCCCGCGGGGGGGGGGCAGCCCAGGGGGTGGTAAT
>NZ_JBHWLC010000173.1:0-2179 GCF_042730635.1 Streptomyces sp. NPDC059917 | reverse complement strand
CCCCTTGGTGCGGGTCTTCTGGTGGGGGCCCCGCCGCCCGCGCGCGCGCGGGGGGGGGGCCCGGGGCGGGGCGCGGGCCCCGGGGGCCGGGGCCGGGGTGCCCCTCCCCCCCGGCCCCCGCCGCCACGGACCGGCTGGTCTGAGCAGCCATGGTCGTGCTACTTCCAACCCTTGAGGATCTTGCGGAACTCGGTACCGGTGGCCTTGGCCGCGTCCTCCGGGCTGGAGGCGCCGGTGACCGCCTTGGTGTACTGCACCTTGAGCGGCTCGAAGAGGGAGCCGTTCTCCGGGATCCAGGCGCGCTCGACGGCCTTGTCCACGGCGGGCTTGAAGAAGGCGACGATCTCGTTGCCCTTGACGTCCGGCACCTCGTAGGCGGCGGTGCGGGTCGGGAGCAGGCTCAGCTCCTTGGTCGCCTGCACCTGGGTCTCCTGCGAGGTCATGTACTCGACGAAGGCGTGCGCGGCGGTGCGGTTCTTGGAGCCCGCGTAGACGGCCATGTCGTGGCCGCCCTGCGGGGCGCCCGCCTTGACGGAGCCGGCCGGGACCGCGCTGATGCCGAGGTTGGCCTTGTCGGCGAACTGGGCGCCGGAGAAGGTGTCCTTGACCGCCCAGGGGCCGTTGACCATCATCGCGACCTCGCCCGACTTGAAGGCGGTCTGCATGTTGTCGTAGCCGTCGGTGGCGTTGGTGACGGCGGCGCCGGAGGTGATCAGGTCGCGGGCGTCCTTGAAGGCCTTGACGCCGGCCGCGTTGTCGACGGTGACCGTCTTGGTCTTGGCGTCGACAAGGTCGCCGCCCTCGCCGTAGATGAAGGGGAGGAACCAGTAGGAGTCGTCGCCGCGGACGTAGAGGCCGGTCTTGCCGGTCTTGGCCTTGATCGCGGCGGCCGCGGTCTTGACCTCTTCGAGCGTGGTCGGGGGCTTGACGCCCGCGTCCGCCAGCATCTTCTTGTTGTAGAAGAGGCCGAGGGAGTCGATGACCTGCGGGACGGCGTAGAGCTGGCCCTCGTACTTGCCGCTGGCCGCGGCCTGGGGCAGGAAGTCGGCGTCGACCTTCTTGGCCGCGTCGGCGGGGACCTTGTCCAGGTAGCCGAGGGAGGCGAAGTCGGCGACCCAGCCGACGTCGGCACGGATGACGTCGGGGGCCTCGGCGCCGCTGCTGAAGGCGTTCTTGACCTTGTTCTGCGCGTCGCCGTACGGCACGTTGACGTACTTGACGGTCACCTTCGGGTGCTTGGCGGTGAACGCCTCGGCGATCTTCTGGAAGGTCGCCTTCTCCGTGTCGTTGGAGGTGTCCCACCAGGTGACCGTGCCGGAGATCTCGCCACCGGCGTTGTCGCCGCCGCCGTTGTCGTTCTTGTCGCCGCCGCAAGCCGTCGCCGCGAGCGCCAGAGCCGCGACCAGCGCGGTGGCCGCTATGCCACGCCGCATATGAACTCCTTCGATGATCCCGGCCGCTTCCTCGCGGTCCCGAGTTGCCTGGAACGTAACAAGCCTGAAAGCCGACCGAAAGACCTTGCGGCAATTTTCTGCAAGACCTGGTGATCGTTACATCCGTGTGTCCGTACGGTTGCCGCAGCTTGCTGTTAGTTCGAACCGTCTTCGGGTGACCGGCCCCGCAACCAGGCGCCGGGTCCGCACGTTGACCCCGATATGACCCATGAGCTGACCGCCTCGCGGCTTGCAAGCGCTTCCAGCAACGTCACCGCGAGCGGCGGCTGGTGGCGCGATGCCGTCATCTACCAGGTGTACGTACGGTCCTTCGGCGACAGCGACGGGGACGGGATCGGCGACCTGCGCGGGGTGCGCGAGCGCCTCCCCCACCTGGCCCGGCTCGGGGTCGACGCCCTGTGGCTCACCCCCTTCTACGTGTCCCCGCAGGCGGACGGCGGCTACGACGTCGCCGACTACCGGGCCGTCGACCCCCTCTTCGGCGACCTCTCCGACGCCGACGCCCTGGTCCGGGCCGCGCACGCGCTGGGGCTGCGGGTGATCGTCGACGTGGTGCCGAACCACACCTCCGAGCAGCACCCCTGGTTCCGGGCGGCGCTCGCCGGGGCGCCGGGCGGTCCGGCGCGGGCCCGCTTCCACTTCCGGCCGGGGCGCGGGGCGGGCGGGGAGCTGCCGCCGAACGACTGGGAGTCGATCTTCGGCGGCCCGGCGTGGACGCGGGTCGC
>NZ_JBHWLC010000172.1:0-4688 GCF_042730635.1 Streptomyces sp. NPDC059917 | reverse complement strand
CAGCCCGAAGGCCGCCCGCCCCTTCCCGTGTTCCCGCGGCCCCTCGGGCCTACGGGTTGCGCGCCGCCTTCGCGGCCTTCGCCGCCGCCTTGCGCTCCTTCTCGGCGGCCTCCTCGGCCTCCCACTCCGCCAGCACGTTGATCGGCGGCGGCGCCTTCGCCAGGAAGAGCCAGGTGAAGTAGACGGCCAGCACCATCGGCGGCAGCTTGAGCGCGATCAGCACCCAGCCCAGCTGCGTCTCGTCACCCCAGAAGTACAGCGGGAAGAGGATCGCGTACTTGGCGAGGAAGATCAGGCCCCAGGCCAGACTCGCCTTGGTGTACGCCTTCTTGCGCCCCGGGTTGCGGGTGCGCCAGGACAGGTTCTCCTTGAAGACCGGCCCGAGCATCACCCCGAGCAACGGGAAGCCCACGAGCGCGGAGAGCGTGAAGGCCACGCCCAGCCCGGCGCCGTAGATCATCCCGGGCAGGTAGAAGCCCTTGGCGGTGCCGGTGAACAGGGCGAAGGCCACGCCGACGCCCACGCCGAAGACGCCGCTGAAGGCGTGCTTGACGGTGTCCTTGCGGGCGAGCCGCACGATGACCAGCAGGACCGCGACCGCGCCCGCCGCGATGGCGGACATCGTCACGTTCTTGTTGATCGTGTAGATCATGACGAAGAGCAGGCCCGGGAGCATGGTCTCGACCGTGCCCCGGATGCCGCCGAAGGCGTCGAAGAGGGCCGCCTGGGTCACGGCCTTCTGGTCCTCGGTCGGCTGCGCGTCCGGCAGCTGCGCGTCGGGCACCCTGGCGTGGCGCGCCCGCGCCTCCTGCGACGGGCCCGTCGGCTGATGGGTCGGTTTGTCGAATGACGTCACCGGCTAGTGCTCCTGTCCGAGCGGTCGGAGTTCGTACTTCGGGTTGAAGAGGACCCGGCGCCCATGGCTCATGGAGATCCGCCCGGAGGCGAT
The DNA here is from genome assembly GCF_042730635.1 of Streptomyces sp. NPDC059917. Taxonomy (NCBI): domain Bacteria; kingdom Bacillati; phylum Actinomycetota; class Actinomycetes; order Kitasatosporales; family Streptomycetaceae; genus Streptomyces; species Streptomyces sp. NPDC059917. The sequence continues at coordinate 3,739 of NZ_JBHWLC010000172.1, read as the reverse complement.
CATGCGCCTGCCCGGTTCGATACCCACGATCGAGCGACGGCCGAGCCAGACGACGTCCAGCGCGGCGGAGCCGTCGAACAGCTCCGCCTCCAGCGCCGGCACGCCCGCCCTCGGCCGCAGCGTGACCGTGCGCAGCGTACCGGTGACCTTGACTATCTGGCGGTCGTGGCAGTCGCAGATCCGCGTGCACCCCGCGGCTTCTGCGTCCTCTTGCAGCTCCGCCGAATGCAGCTCCTCCTGGGAGGTGGAAAGCCGCTCTATCATCCGGCGGAACCGGCCCCCCGGCCTGGCCGGTTTCGCGGGCTTCTCGGGACGCGGTTCAGCACTCATACAGGAAGCGTACCGGCGCGTCGGCTACCTCTCGAAGCGGTATCCCATGCCCGGTTCGGTGATGAAGTGCCGCGGGTGCGAGGGGTCGGCCTCCAGCTTGCGGCGCAGCTGCGCCATGTAGACCCGCAGGTAGTTGGTCTCGGTGCCGTACGAGGGCCCCCAGACCTCCTGGAGCAGCTGCTTCTGGCTGACCAGCTTGCCCCCGTTGCGGACCAGGACCTCCAGCAGGTGCCACTCGGTGGGGGTCAGGCGTACGTCGCGCCCCTCGCGCACCGCCTTCTTCGCGGCCAGGTCCACGGTGAACCCCTCGGTCCGCACGACCACCTCGTCCTCGCCCGCGCCGGCGCCGGGTTCGGCCCGGCGGACGGCGGCGCGCAGCCGGGCGAGCAGCTCGTCCATGCCGAAGGGCTTGGTGACGTAGTCGTCGGCGCCCGCGTCCAGCGCCTCGACCTTCTCGTCGGAGCTGTGGCGGGCGGAGAGCACCAGGATGGGCACCCGGGTCCAGCCGCGCAGCCCGCGGATCACCTCGACCCCGTCCATGTCGGGCAGGCCCAGGTCGAGCACGACCACGTCGGGGTGGCGGGCCGCGGCCAGCTCCAGGGCCTGGGCCCCGTCGGCGGCGGCGTCGACCTCGTACTTGCGCGCCTTGAGGTTGATCACGAGGGCTCGGACGATCTGCGGCTCGTCGTCCACCACGAGCACCCGGGTCATTGGGGTCCTGCCTTCTGTCGCACGGTTGTCGGTGTGAGCATGCTGTCCCCGGCGGCGGCCGATCGGTCCCGGCCGCCGGCGGCGCGCAGGGTGAGCACCATCGTCAGTCCCCCGCCGGGGGTGTCCTCGGCCGCCAGGGTGCCGCCCATGGCTTCGGCGAAACCGCGGGCCACGGCGAGGCCGAGGCCGACCCCGGCGCCCCGCGGGGCGTCCCCGTGGCGCTGGAAGGGCGCGAAGATCTTGTCCTTGGCCTCGTCGGGCACGCCGGGTCCCCGGTCCACCACGCGGACCTCGACCCGGTCACCGAGGAAACTCGCGGCGACGGTCACCGGTTCCCCTCCCGGGCTGTACTTCACGGCGTTCTCGACCACGTTGGCCACGGCCCGCTCCAGCAGTCCCGGATCCACCGCGACCATCGGCAGCGACTCCGGCACGTCGAGCACCACGCTGTCCTCCGGTACGCCGCCCAGCGCCATCGGGACCACCTCGTCGAGGTCGATCTCCCGGATCAGCGGGGTGACCGTGCCGGTCTGCAGCCGGGACATGTCGAGCAGGTTGCCCACGAGGTGGTCCAACCGGTCGGCGCCCTCCTCGATCCCCGCCAGCAGCTCGGCGCTGTCCTCCTCGGACCATTCCACGTCGTCGGAGCGCAGCGAGCTCACGGAGGCCTTGATCGAGGCCAGCGGGGTGCGCAGGTCGTGGCTGACGGCGGCGAGCAGCGCGGTGCGGATCCGGTTGCCCTCGGCCATCCGGCGGGCGTCCTCGGCCTCGCCGACCAGGCGCTGGCGGTCCAGTACGACGGCGGCCTGCGCGGCGAAGGCGCCCAGTACCCGGCGGTCCTCCGCGGGCAGCACGCGCCCGCTCAGGGCCAGCGCCATGTGGTCGCCGATGGGCATGTCCACATCGGCGTCCTCGGGGCGGGCCACCGGATCGGGGCCGACGCTGCCGGCGGAGGTCCAGGGTTCCACGTCGGCCGTGCGTTCCAGCAGGGCCACCGACTCCATGGCGAAGGTCTCCCGGACCCGCTCCAGCAGGGCGTCGAGGGTGGTCTCGCCGCGCAGGACGCTGCCCGCGAGGAAGGAGAGGATCTCGGACTCGGCCCGCAGCCGGGCCGCCTGGTGGGTGCGCCGGGCGGCCAGGTCGACCACGGAGGCCACGGACACGGCCACCCCGAAGAAGACGGCGATGGCCACGATGTTCTTGGGGTCGGAGACGGTGAAGCGGTGGACCGGCGGGGCGAAGTAGAAGTTGAGCAGCAGGGAGCCGAGGGCCGCCGAGGCGAGCGCCGGCCAGAGCCCGCCGAGCAGCGCGGCCCCGACCGTCAGCGAGAGGAAGAGCAGCATCTCGTTGGCGATGCCGGGGTCGGAGTCGACGTGCGTGAGGACCAGGGCGAGCAGTCCGGGCAGCGGTACGCCGACCAGCCAGCCGGCCACGATCCTGCGCCGGCCGAGCCGGGCGGCGGAGCGCACGACGGGCAGCCCGCGCCCCTTGGCCACCCCTTCGTGGGTGACGATGTGGACGTCGAGGTCGGGTCCGGAGTCGCGGGCCACGGTGGCGCCGACGCCGGGACCGAAGACGTACTGCCAGGCCTTGCGGCGGCTGGAGCCGAGGACGATCTGCGTGGCGTTGACCCCCCGGGCGAATTCCAGCAGGGCGTCGGGGATGTTGTCGCCGATCACATGGTGAAACGTTCCGCCAAGGTCCTCGACCAGGGTCCGCTGGACCGCCAGCTCCTTGGGCGAGGCCGCGGTCAGCCCGTCGCTGCGGGCGATGTAGACGGCCATGATCTCGCTGCCGGAGCCCTTGGCCGCCATCCGGGCCGCACGGCGGATCAGCGTGCGCCCCTCCGGGCCGCCGGTCAGGCCGACGACGATCCGCTCGCGCGCCTGCCAGGTGGAGCGGATGCCGTGCTCGCCCCGGTACTCGTTGAGGTACTCGTCGACCCGGTCCGCGACCCACAGCAGGGCCAGCTCGCGCAGGGCGGTGAGGTTGCCGGGCCGGAAGTAGTTGGACAGGGCCGCGTCGACCTTGTCGGGCTGGTAGACGTTGCCGTGCGCCATGCGGCGGCGCAGCGCCTGCGGGGACATGTCGACCAGTTCGATCTGGTCGGCCCGCCGCACCACCTCGTCGGGGACGGTCTCCCGCTGACGGACCCCCGTGATCGCCTCGACCACGTCGCCCAGGGACTCCAGGTGCTGGATGTTCACCGTGGAGATCACGTCGATGCCCGCCTTGAGCAGCTCCTCGACGTCCTGCCAGCGCTTGGCGTTGCGCGAGCCCGGCACGTTCGTGTGCGCCAGCTCGTCCACCAGGGCTATCGCGGGCCTGCGGGCGAGGAGCGCGTCCACGTCCATCTCGGTGAAGGCGGCCCCGCGGTACGTCGCCTCGCGGCGCGGCGTCTGCTCCAGGCCGTGCAGCATCACCTCGGTGCGCGGGCGCCCGTGGTGCTCGACGAAGCCCACCACGCAGTCCGTGCCCCGCTCCACCCGGCGGTGGCCCTCGGACAGCATGGCGTAGGTCTTGCCCACGCCGGGCGCCGCGCCGAGGTAGATCCGTAGTTTGCCGCGTCCCATGCGCTCATTCTCCGGGACGAGTCGACCGAATACGCGCGGATGAACCCCCGTACGGCCATCCCTGACGGATCTCTGACGCGTGTCGGCCGCCGGCGGGAACGGCCGTGGGCCGCACCCCGCGAGGG
>NZ_JBHWLC010000171.1:0-4808 GCF_042730635.1 Streptomyces sp. NPDC059917 | reverse complement strand
GCAACCAACTCACCCACCGAATGACCCATCACCACATCAGGACGCACCCCACACCGCTCCAACAACCGGAACAGCGCCACCTCAAAAGCAAACAAACCCGTCTGCGTATACACCGTCTCATCGATCAACGCCGCAACAGCAGAACCCTCCTCAGCCCACAACACCTCACGCAACGGCACCTCCAACAACCCATCGAAAGCACCACACACCTCCTCGAACACCTCACCGAACACCGGCAAAGACACCAACTCACGCCCCATACCAATCCGCTGAGACCCCTGACCCGAGAACACCAGAGCCAGGGAGCGACCCGACTTGGCGCGGTCCAGGACGGTGTGCGGATCGGGTTCGCCGGAGATGACGGCGTCGAGGCCGCGCAGGAGCTCCTGGCGGGTGTGGCCGGTGACCACGGCGCGGTGCTCCATGGCGGAGCGTGCGGAGAGCAGCGACCAGGCGACGTCCACGTCGGACGCCCGCTCCACGGCCACGGACTCCCGCAACCGCGCCGCCTGCCCGCGCAACCCGGCAGCCGAACGCGCGGACAACACCCAGGGCACGACGACACCCGAGGACTCCACCGAGGACTCGACCGACGGCTCGACCGGAGACGCGTCCACGGACACGACCACCTGATCGGCCGGAGCCTGCTCCAGCACCACGTGCGCGTTCGTCCCGCTGATACCGAAGGAGGACACGGCCGCCCGACGCGGACGCCCCGTCTCCGGCCACGCACGACTCTCCGTGACCAACTCCACCGCACCCGAAGCCCAGTCCACATGCGGCGTCGGCTCATCCACGTGCAGCGTCTTCGGCACCACTCCGTGCCGCATGGCCTCGACCATCTTGATGATCCCGCCGACACCCGCGGCTGCCTGCGTGTGGCCGACGTTGGACTTCAACGAGCCCATCAGGAGCGGCTGTTCGGCGGCGCGGTCCTGGCCGTAGGTGGCGAGGACCGCCTGGGCCTCGATCGGGTCGCCGAGCGTGGTACCGGTGCCGTGCGCCTCGACGACGTCGACCTCGGCGGCCGTCACGCCCGCACTGGCCAGCGCCTGACGGATCACCCGCTGCTGCGAAGGGCCGTTGGGCGCGGTCAGACCGTTGGACGCGCCGTCCTGGTTCACCGCCGAACCCCGCACCACGGCGAGGACCTCGTGCCCGTTGCGCCGCGCGTCCGACAGCCGCTCCACCAGGAGCAGACCCACGCCCTCCGACCAGGTCGTGCCGTCGGCGCCGGCCGCGAAGGACTTGCAGCGGCCGTCGGGCGCCAGGCCCTGCTGGCGGCTGAACTCGACGAAGGAGTCCGGGGTCGCCATGACGGCGACGCCACCGGCCACGGCCAGGGTGCACTCGCCCTGCCGCAGCGCCTGCGCCGCCTGGTGCAGCGCCACCAGCGACGACGAGCACGCCGTGTCCACCGTCACCGCGGGACCCTCGAACCCGAAGGTGTAGGAGACGCGGCCGGTCGCGATGCTGCCGGTGTTCCCGTTGCCGAGGAAGCCCGCGAGCTCCTCGGGTACGGAGTGCAGCCGGGCGGCGTAGTCGTGGTACATGAGACCGGCGAACACGCCGACCCTGCTGCCGCGCACGGTCGCGGGGTCGATGTGCGCGTACTCGAACGCCTCCCAGGTGGTCTCCAGGAGGAGCCGCTGCTGCGGGTCCATGGCGAGGGCCTCGCGCGGCGAGATCCCGAAGAACTCGGGGTCGAAGTCGGCGGCGTCGTGCAGGAATCCGCCCTCGCCGACGTAGCTGGTGTTGGCGCGCCGACCGTCCCGGTCGACGAGCTCGCGCACGTTCCAACCGCGGTCCTCCGGGAACGGCGTGACACCGTCCCGGCCCTCGGCGACCAGCTGCCACAGCTCCTCGGGGGTGCGGACGCCGCCGGGGTAGCGGCAGCTCATGCCGATGATCGCGATCAGGTCGTCCTCGCCGGACGCCACCGGCGCCGGGGCGGCCGGGGCCGCCGCGTCGGCTTCGTCGCCGACGAGTTCGGCGCGCAGGTGGCGGGCGAGCGCGACGGGCGTCGGGTAGTCGAAGACGAGGGTGGCGGGCAGCCGCACCCCGGTGGCGGTGGCCAGCTGGTTGCGCAGGTCCACCGCGGTGAGCGAGTCGAAGCCGAGCTCGGAGAAGGCCCGTTCGGAGTCGATCTCGCTGTCGGGCGCGTGGCCGAGTGCGGCGGTGACGTGCCGCAGCACCAGCTGCAGCAGCGCCTCTTCGCGGGCGGCGGCGGACAGGGCGCGCAGCCGGTGGCGGAGCCCGTCGGTGGGTTCGGCGCCCGAGGCCCGTCGGGTGGTGGCACGGACGAGGCCGCGCATCACCGGGGGGATCCCGGCGGCCTCACCACGGGCGGCGGCCGGGTCGAACGCCATCGGGACGAGCACCGGTTCGCCCGCGGCGAGCGCCGCGTCGAAGAGTACGAGGCCGTCCTCGACGGACAGGGCCGACATGCCGCCGCGGGAGACGCGGGCGAGGTCCTGCTCGCTCATGACGCCCGACATGGTGCTGCGCTGCTCCCACAGGCCCCAGGCCAGCGCGTGCGCGGTGAGCCCCCGGGCCCTGCGGTGCTCGGCCAGGGCGTCGAGGAAGGTGTTGGCCGCCGCGTAGTTGGCCTGACCGGCCGCGCCGAGAATGCCGGCCGCGGAGGAGAACAGGACGAAGTGGTCCAGCTCAGAGGTGAGTTCGTGCAGGTTCCACGCGGCCTGCGACTTGGGGCGCAGGACGGTGTCGAGCCGCTCGGGGGTCAGCGAGGAGACGACCCCGTCGTCCACGACGCCCGCGCAGTGGACGACGCCGCGCAGTGGCCGATCCGCGGGAATGTCCCCGAGGACGGCGGCCAGGCCGTCCCGGTCCGCCACGTCGCAGGCGGCGACCGTGGTCTCGGCGCCGAGGGCGGCGAGTTCGGCCACCAGCTCCTGCGCACCCGCGGCCCGCGGGCCCTGGCGGCCGAGCAGCAGCAGATGGCGTACGCCGTGCTCGCCCGCCAGGTGACGGGCCACGGCGCTACCGAGGACCCCGGTGCCGCCGGTGATCAGAACGGTCCCGTTCGGGTCCCAGACCGGCGCCTCCTCGCCCTCGGTCCGCCCGGCGGGGGCGGCCGGGACCACTCGGGCGAGTCGGGGCGCCCACAACGCACCGTCTCGAAGGGCCAGTTCGGGCTCGCCCGCAGCGAGCGCGGTCCGCAGGCCCGGTATCAGGAGCGCCGCCGCGTCCTCGGCGGAATCGGCCGAGAGGTCGAACTGCACGATGCGGTCGGGGTGTTCGGACTGGGCCGAGCGCAGCAGACCGCGGGCGGCGGCGTGCGCCGGGTCGGGGCCCGGTCCGTCGGCGGCCGCGAGGGTGGCGGCGTTGCGGGTGAGCAGCAGCAGTCGGGACGGGGCGAACCGGTCGTCGTCGAGCCAGGCCTGCGCCGTCTCGAGCGCCCAGCCGGTGGCGGCCTGCGCGGCCCGCGGCACGTCGGCCGAGGATGCGGGGCAGGCGGCGACGACGGTCTCCGGCACGGCGGCCCCCGCGTCGATCGCCGCGGCGAGGTCCGCGAGATGCGCGTACACCTCGCTGTCGACGTCCGCGGCGCGGGTGAGCGCTGCGGCGGCGTCACCGATGACGGCCCAGCGCGGCCGGGCGGTGTCGCCCGCGACCGGGGGCAGTTCGACCCAACCGGTGCGGTACAGCCATTCGTCGTGGCCGCGCGCGGCGCGCAGTTGGCCGTCGGTGACCGGGCGCAGGACGAGCTTGTCGACGGAGGCCAGGAGCATCCCGGCGCCGTCGGTCATGGTGACCGTGACACCGCCGGTGCCCGCCGGGGCGAGGCGGACCCGTACGGCGGCCGCGCCCGCGGCGTACAGGCGCACGCCTTCCCAGGCGAAGGGCAGGCCGCGCGGCGCCTCGCCGTCGGCGGAGTCCTCCAGCAGGGACACGCCGTGCAGGGCCGCGTCGAGCACCGCCGGGTGCAGGCAGAAGGCGCCCGCGTCGCCCGCGTCGCCGCCCTCGGGCAGCCGCACCTCGGCGAAGACCTCGGAGCCCCGGCGCCATGCGGCCGTGAGCCCCTGGAAGCTGGGGCCGTAGGCAAAGCCGCCGTCCCTCATCGTGTCGTAGAGGCCGTCCACCGGGGCCGGTACGGCGCCCTCCGGCGGCCACGCCTGGAACGCGGGGAGCGGTTCGGGGGCCGCCTGGGCCGGGGACAGCACACCAGTGGCGTGGGTGACCCAGGCTCCGGCGTCGCCGGTCCTCGCGTACACCGCGAAGGAGCGGCGTCCTTCCTCGTCCGCGTCGTCCGCCGTCAGCTGGACCCGCGCGGTGACACCTTCGGGAAGCACCAGCGGGGCCTGCAGGGTGAGTTCCTCGACGCCCGCGCAGCCGACCTCGTCACCGGCCCGCAGCGCCATCTCGACGAATCCCGCGCCGGGGAAGAGCACGGTGCCCAGCACCGCGTGGTCGGCCAGCCAGGGCTGCTCCGCCAGCGAGATCCTGCCGGTGAGGAGCACGCCGTCGCCGTGGGCCAGGCCGACCCTGGCGCCGAGCAGCGGGTGTCCCGTGGTTTCGAGGCCGACGGACCCGATGGCCGCGTCCACACCGGCGGGTGCGGAGCGCCGGGGCCAGTAGCGCTGTCGGTTGAAGGCGTAGGTGGGCAACGCGACCCGCCGTCCGGGACGCAACTGCGGCCACGAAACCGACGCACCCCGCGCATACAACCGCGCCAGACCCTGCCCGAACGAAGCCAACTCGCCCTGCCCGACCCGCACCGCGGGAACCGCGACGACACCCTCACCACGACCCTGCACCAAACCGGACAGCACCGCCTCCGGACCGAC
>NZ_JBHWLC010000170.1:0-4819 GCF_042730635.1 Streptomyces sp. NPDC059917 | reverse complement strand
GGCTGCGGCCGGCCGAGGCGGGCCCGCGGCCCGAGCCCGCGGCACGGGATCCGCGGCCCGCACCGCCCGATGCCGCGTGGCGGCGGCTCGCGCAGCTGCTGGCGGGGCGCACGGGCGGGGGCGGCGGCCGGCGCGGATCGGCGCCGGACCTGACCGAACTGCTGCCGCAGTGGCTGGCCGCCGCCGTGCGGCACGGCTACCGGGCGCCCGACGCCCAGGTGCCCGCGCTGCTGGACGCGGCCAAGGCCCGTACGGATCTGCGCCCGCAGGCCCTGGCGCTCGCCGGGGCGCGCGGGCGGTGGCTGGCCCGGCTCAATCCGGAGTGGCGGTTCGCGCTGCGCAGCGGGGCCGGGGGCGGCGAACTGCCCGCTCCCGACGATCGGGCGGCCGTGGCACGGCTGTGGCAGGAGGGGCTGTTCGCGGAGCGGGTGGCGCTGTTGGGGGCGGTCCGGGCGCATGAGGCGGCGGCCGCGCCGCTGCTCCTGGCGACCACGTGGTCCACCGAGCGCGCCGAGGACCGGCTGATGTTCCTCGATTCGCTGCGCTCGGGGCTGTCGGAGGCCGACGAGCCCTTCCTGGAGCAGGCCCTGGGCGACCGGAGCCGCAATGTCCGGGCGACGGCGGCCGAGCTGCTCTCCGCGCTGGTGGGGTCCGCGCTGGCGGGCCGGATGGCGGAGCGGGCGCTGGCCTGCGTGGGGCCGGAGGGCGTGGTCCCGCCGGTCGCCTGCGATGCCGGGATGCAGCGGGACGGCGTGGTCGAGCGCCCGCCGGCCGGTCGCGGGGAGCGGGCCTGGTGGCTGGGGCAGCTGGTGGAGGCGGCTCCGCTGTCGTGCTGGCGGGAGCGGTTCGCCGGCCTGGACCCGGCGGCGATCCTGGCGCTGCCGGTGGCCGAGGGCTGGGCGGAGGAACTGCACGCGGCCTGGTGCCGGGCGGCGGTCCGCCAGCGCGACCCGCTCTGGGCGAAGGCCCTGCTCGGCTCGGCGTCCGCGCCGCCCGCGGCGGGCCCGGCCACCGCCTCGCTCGCCGAGCGGGCGAAGCTCCTGGAGACCCTGCCCGAGGAGGAACGGGCGGGGTGGGTGGCCGAGTTCGTCCGGGCCCACGGGCTGTCGGAGGCGTTCCAGTTGCTCGGGGTGAGCGTGGTGCCGTGGGCCGCCGAGCTGGGCGACGCCGTGGTCGACGCGCTGGACTCGGCCCGGCTGGCGGGCAGTTACCCGTGGAGTTTCAGCGGGGTGATGGGGCTCGCGGAGCGCTGCCTGGACCCGGCGGCGGCCGACCGGCTGGAGTCCCTGCTCTCGGTGGCGCTGGTCGCGGAATCGGCCGGAGCGTCCGGGGCGGCGAGCGCCCCCGGCGGATCGGCGGCCGCCGAGGTCACGCCGGGCGCCGAGGCGTACTGGGCCGAGGCCTTCCAGCGGTTGGTGTCCACCCTGCGCCTGCGCGCGGCGATGCTGGCGGAGCTGGCCCCCGCCCCGGCGGTCTGACCCGCGGCGGTGCGGGGGGCCCGGCCGCCGGGGCGGGGACGCGGTGGTGCGGTGGTGCGGTGGTGCGGTGGTGCGGTGGTTCAGGCCGCCTGGCGGACGTTCGCGCGGACCCAGTCGACGATGGCGGTGGTCGTGGCGCCCGGGGTGAAGATCTCGGCCACGCCCTTCTCCTTGAGCGGACCGATGTCGTCCTCCGGGATGATCCCGCCGCCGAAGACCTTGATGTCCTCCGCCTCGCGCTCGCGCAGGAGTTCCAGGACCCGCGCGAAGAGCGTGTTGTGGGCGCCGGAGAGGATCGAGAGGCCGATCGCGTCGGCGTCCTCCTGGATGGCGGTGTCCACGATCTGTTCGGGGGTCTGGTGGAGGCCGGTGTAGATGACCTCCATGCCCGCGTCCCGCAGCGCCCGCGCGATCACCTTGGCACCGCGGTCGTGGCCGTCAAGACCCGGCTTCGCCACCACCACACGGATCGGACCGGTCACACCCATCGCACTGCCTCCCGAGTGAACGAACGTTAAGTACAGCATCGCGCACACCTCCGTTTCGCGGTCAACCGGGAGGGGGAAATCACACGTGGGACAGCATTGATTCACTCGGGACGTCCGCACCGTCGGTCGCCGGGAGAGCCTGGACGCCCCGCCACCGCGCCGTCAGCCGCACGGCACGGTGGCGGCGCGCCGCCGGCCACGCAGCGCACCGCGGGAGCTGCGCCCGGAACACCGACGGCCATACCCGGAAGCCGCCAGGGGGAGGCCGTCGATGGGGCTGCCATTCGTCTTCACGTCCGTACCCGCGTCCGGTGCCGCGCTGCGCGCCGCCGCGCTCGAACTCGTCGTCCTCGCCGGACACCTGCTGCTCTACCCGACCGGGATCCTCCCGGAACGGCCGGAGCGGACCGGCCGCGCGCCCGGGGGCGCGAGCCCGGGGGCCCGGCCACCGGCGCTGCTGCTGCACGGCTTCACCGACAACCGCTCCGTCTTCGTCCTGCTGCGCCGCGCCCTCGCCAAGGGCGGCCGCCGCCGGGTGGAGACGTACAACTACTCGCCCCTGACCCTCGATGTGCGCGCGGCCGCCCGACGGCTCGCCGAGCACGTCGAGGAGGTGTGCCGGCGCACCGGGGCCCAGCGCGTGGACCTGGTGGGGCACAGCCTCGGCGGGCTCATCGCCCGGTACTACGTCCAGCGCCTCGGCGGTGACGCGCGGGTGCGCACCCTCGTCACTCTCGGTACTCCCCACGCGGGCACCCGGGTGGCTCCGTTCGCGGGCGCGCACCCCGTGATCCGGCAGATCCGCCCGGACTCCTCGGTGATGGCCGAACTGGCCTCGGCCGCGCCCGGATGCCGGACCCGGTTCGTCGCCTTCTGGAGCGAGTTCGACCAGTTGATGGTTCCGGTGGAGACGGCCCGGCTCGACCATCCCGACCTGCGGGTGGAGAACGTGCAGGTCACCGGCATCGGACACCTCGCGCTCCCGAAGCATCCGGCCGTCATCGCGGCCGTCCACCGGGCCCTCGACGGTCCGTCACGGCTCGCCCCGACCGCCTCGGGAACCGCCTCCGTCGCCTGAACGGCGAACATCCCCCAGTCGAACGCATTTCGAACCCAGGGCCAAGGCTCCGTCTCCGCACGACCGAAAGACGGCCGAATGCCCGGTTCCGGAAACTCGAGAACCCCTAGAAGATTGTCGTTGCCAGTAACCGACGGGTACAGTCACGCCACTGCTCTCCTCCGGGGCCGACGAACCCCCCGGCCACCCAGGCTCCCCACCGCCGAGGCGAAAGAGAAGTTGGTGAACGACAGCACCACGTCGGGCCAGTTTCCGGACAACGGATACGACGGCCTCTCCACCACCACCTTCGCCAGCGAGGTGCCGTACCCGTCCTTCGACACACAGGGCCAGGGGTACGACTACGGGGCCTACGCCGCTCCCTACGACACCGGCGCCTACGACACCACCGCGTGGAACGCCCCCGTCCAGGACGGCTACCTCTCCAGCATCCCCACCCAGAGCGCCGCCGACGACGTCAGCGGCCAGTGGGACGCGGGCGCCTGGAACACGGAGTACCAGCCGACCTCCTTCGGCTACGACGGCGGCGCCGCCCCCGTCGGCGCGACCACCGGCGACGCCTCGGGCCACTGGGCGATGCCCAGCTACGGCACGACCGGCGCCGAGACCGGCGCCTACGACGCCACCGCCTGGAACACCGTGGTCCCGGAGGAACTGCCGCAGCAGCTCCGGCCCGAGGCCGCCTACTCCTACTCCTACGAGTACGAGGCCACCACGCTCACCCCGGCCTACGACGCCGGCGGCTACGCGGCCCCGGCCTACGAGGGCGACTACGCCGCGCACCACGACGGCGGATACGAGGCCTACGAGCCCGCACCGGAGTCCGGCCCGGCCACCGCGGTCTTCGAGGCCGTGCCCGCCGAGGACACCGCGGCGGAGCAGGACGAGGTTCCGACCGCGGCCGCCCACGCCGACCTCCCCACCCAGACCATGGCCACGACCCCGCCCGTACCGCGCTCCGCGCGCCGGGCCCCCGCCAAGGCGAACGGCGGCCGCCGGTCCCCGGCGAAGCGGTCCGCGCTGCTGACCGTGGCCGTCCCGTCGGTGTGCGTCATAGGGGTCGCGGGCGTGGCCGCCGCCGCGGTCGGCGGGTTGCCCTCCGGTGACAAGCCGTCCGGCGACACGACCACGATGGCCGCGCCCGACCCGGCGTCCGTCAAGCCGGTCGCCGCGAACAGCAAGCTCGACACCCAGCTCACCGCACTCAGCGCCGACGCGGGCGACTTCGCGGACCGGGCCAGCCGTACCCAGGAGCGCATCGACCTGAAGGAACGGCAGGACCTGGAGAAGAAGAAGCGCGCGGAGGAGGCGGCGGCCAAGGAAGCGGCCCGCCCCAAGTTCTCCCTGCCGGTCGACCAGCACGGCCTCAGCGCGGGCTTCGGACAGGCCGGCGGCATGTGGATGTCCGTGCACACCGGCATCGACTTCCCGGTCTCCTACGGCACGCCGGTCATGGCGGCCACCGACGGCACCGTGCGCACCCAGTGGAACAGCGCCTACGGCAACATGGCCATCGTGGTCTCGCCCGACGGCACCGAGACCTGGTACTGCCACCTCAGCAGCACCAAGATCCGGTCCGGCAAGGTCAAGGCCGGTGACGTCATCGCCTACTCGGGCAACTCCGGCAACTCCACCGGCCCGCACCTGCACTTCGAGGTACGGCCGGACAGCGGCTCCCCGATCGACCCGCAGGCGTGGCTGCGCAGCCACGGCCTCGACCCGAACTAGGCGTACGCACGAGAAGGGGGCGGGGCCCGGGGTGAACTCCCCGGGCC
>NZ_JBHWLC010000169.1:0-3212 GCF_042730635.1 Streptomyces sp. NPDC059917 | reverse complement strand
AGGGTGATGGGTGGCTGGTCGTTGCTTGAGAACTACACAGTGGACGCGAGCATCTGTGGCCAAGTTTTTAAGGGCGCACGGTGGATGCCTTGGCACCAGGAACCGATGAAGGACGTGAGAGGCCGCGATAGGCCCCGGGGAGCTGCCAACTGAGCTTTGATCCGGGGGTGTCCGAATGGGGAAACCCGGCAGTCGTCATGGGCTGTCACCCACTGCTGAACACATAGGCAGTGTGGAGGGAACGCGGGGAAGTGAAACATCTCAGTACCCGCAGGAAGAGAAAACAACCGTGATTCCGGGAGTAGTGGCGAGCGAAACCGGATCAGGCCAAACCGTATGCGTGTGATACCCGGCAGGGGTTGCGCATACGGGGTTGTGGGAATTCTTTTGATCGGTCTGCCGGCCGGTCGGCGAGTCAGAAACCGTTGATGTAGTCGAAGGACATGCGAAAGGTCCGGCGTAGAGGGTAAGACCCCCGTAGACGAAACATCAGCGGCTTGCTTAAGAATCTCCCAAGTAGCACGGGGCCCGAGAAATCCCGTGTGAATCTGGCGGGACCACCCGCTAAGCCTAAATATTCCCTGGTGACCGATAGCGGATAGTACCGTGAGGGAATGGTGAAAAGTACCGCGGGAGCGGAGTGAAATAGTACCTGAAACCGTGTGCCTACAAGCCGTGGGAGCGTCGCGCATTGAGTTTACTCAATGCGTCGTGACTGCGTGCCTTTTGAAGAATGAGCCTGCGAGTTAGCGGTGTGTAGCGAGGTTAACCCGTGTGGGGAAGCCGTAGCGAAAGCGAGTCCGAATAGGGCGATTGAGTTGCACGCTCTAGACCCGAAGCGGAGTGATCTAGCCATGGGCAGGTTGAAGCGGAGGTAAGACTTCGTGGAGGACCGAACCCACCAGGGTTGAAAACCTGGGGGATGACCTGTGGTTAGGGGTGAAAGGCCAATCAAACTCCGTGATAGCTGGTTCTCCCCGAAATGCATTTAGGTGCAGCGTCACGTGTTTCTTGCCGGAGGTAGAGCACTGGATAGGCGATGGGCCCTACCGGGTTACTGACCTTAGCCAAACTCCGAATGCCGGTAAGTGAGAGCGTGGCAGTGAGACTGTGGGGGATAAGCTCCATGGTCGAGAGGGAAACAGCCCAGAGCATCGACTAAGGCCCCTAAGCGTACGCTAAGTGGGAAAGGATGTGGAGTCGCAGAGACAACCAGGAGGTTGGCTTAGAAGCAGCCACCCTTGAAAGAGTGCGTAATAGCTCACTGGTCAAGTGATTCCGCGCCGACAATGTAGCGGGGCTCAAGCGTACCGCCGAAGTCGTGTCATTGCAGCAATAGGGCCAACGCCCGCTGTGATGGGTAGGGGAGCGTCGTGTGCCGGGTGAAGCAGCAGCGGAAGCTAGTTGTGGACGGTTCACGAGTGAGAATGCAGGCATGAGTAGCGATACACACGTGAGAAACGTGTGCGCCGATTGACTAAGGGTTCCTGGGTCAAGCTGATCTGCCCAGGGTAAGTCGGGACCTAAGGCGAGGCCGACAGGCGTAGTCGATGGACAACCGGTTGATATTCCGGTACCCGCTTTGAAACGCCCAATATCGAATCCATTAATGCTAAGGCCGTGAAGCCGTTCCGGAGCCTTCGGGCAAAGGAAAGTGGTGGAGCCGCTGATCCAAGGTGGTAGTAGGTAAGCGATGGGGTGACGCAGGAAGGTAGTCCAGCCCGGGCGGTGGTAGTCCCGGGGTAAGGGTGTAGGCCGTGTGATAGGCAAATCCGTCACACATTAAGGCTGAGACCTGATGCCGAGCCGATTGTGGTGAAGTGGATGATCCTATGCTGTCGAGAAAAGCCTCTAGCGAGTTTCATGGCGGCCCGTACCCTAAACCGACTCAGGTAGTCAGGTAGAGAATACCGAGGCGTTCGGGTGAACTATGGTTAAGGAACTCGGCAAAATGCCCCCGTAACTTCGGGAGAAGGGGGGCCATCACTGGTGATCGGATTTACTCCGTGAGCTGGGGGTGGCCGCAGAGACCAGCGAGAAGCGACTGTTTACTAAAAACACAGGTCCGTGCGAAGCCGTAAGGCGATGTATACGGACTGACGCCTGCCCGGTGCTGGAACGTTAAGGGGACCGGTTAGTCACATTTCGGTGTGGCGAAGCTGAGAACTTAAGCGCCAGTAAACGGCGGTGGTAACTATAACCATCCTAAGGTAGCGAAATTCCTTGTCGGGTAAGTTCCGACCTGCACGAATGGCGTAACGACTTCTCGACTGTCTCAACCATAGGCCCGGTGAAATTGCACTACGAGTAAAGATGCTCGTTTCGCGCAGCAGGACGGAAAGACCCCGGGACCTTTACTATAGTTTGATATTGGTGTTCGGTTCGGCTTGTGTAGGATAGGTGGGAGACTTTGAAGCAGCCACGCCAGTGGTTGTGGAGTCGCCGTTGAAATACCACTCTGGTCGTGCTGGATGTCTAACCTCGGTCCGTGATCCGGATCAGGGACAGTGTCTGATGGGTAGTTTAACTGGGGCGGTTGCCTCCTAAAGAGTAACGGAGGCGCCCAAAGGTTCCCTCAGCCTGGTTGGCAATCAGGTGTTGAGTGTAAGTGCACAAGGGAGCTTGACTGTGAGACCGACGGGTCGAGCAGGGACGAAAGTCGGGACTAGTGATCCGGCAGTGGCTTGTGGAAGCGCTGTCGCTCAACGGATAAAAGGTACCCCGGGGATAACAGGCTGATCTTCCCCAAGAGTCCATATCGACGGGATGGTTTGGCACCTCGATGTCGGCTCGTCGCATCCTGGGGCTGGAGTCGGTCCCAAGGGTTGGGCTGTTCGCCCATTAAAGCGGTACGCGAGCTGGGTTTAGAACGTCGTGAGACAGTTCGGTCCCTATCCGCTGTGCGCGTAGGAATATTGAGAAGGGCTGTCCCTAGTACGAGAGGACCGGGACGGACGAACCTCTGGTGTGCCAGTTGTCCTGCCAAGGGCATGGCTGGTTGGCTACGTTCGGGAGGGATAACCGCTGAAAGCATCTAAGCGGGAAGCCTGCTTCAAGATGAGTATTCCCACCTCCTTGAGAGGGTAAGGCTCCCAGTAGACGACTGGGTTGATAGGCCAGATGTGGAAGCCCGGTAACGGGTGGAGCTGACTGGTACTAATAGGCCGAGGGCTTGTCCTCAGTTGCTCGCGTCCACTGTGTTAGTTCTGAAG
>NZ_JBHWLC010000168.1:0-4962 GCF_042730635.1 Streptomyces sp. NPDC059917 | reverse complement strand
CAACTACGCCGCCGCCAACACCTTCCTCGACGCCCTCGCCCACCACCGCCACACCCAAGGCCTCCCCGCCACCTCCCTCGCCTGGGGACTCTGGAGCACCGACGACGGGATGGGCGGGCAGCTCGACGAGCGGGCACTGAACCGACTGGCCCAGACGGGTGTGGTGGGGCTGGCCCCGCGGGCCGGGCTGGAGCTGTTCGACGCGGCGCTCGCGCTGCGCCAGCCACTGGCCGTCGCGGTCGGGCTCGACGGGGCGGCGCTCGGTGCGCGCGCGGCGTCCGGGCTCCTCGACCCGCTGTTCAGCGAGCTGGTGCGGGCGGGCGGACGGCAGCCGGGCACGGCGCGCGGGGCCCGGCCGGAGCGTGCGGACAGCCAGTCGCTGGCACAGCGGCTGGCGGGGCTGGCCGCGCCGGAGCGGCGGGCGCTGCTCCAGGAGCTGGTGTGCGCCAACGTCGCGGTGGTCCTGGGGCACGCCTCGACGCAAGGCGTGGATCCCGAGCGGCTGTTCACCCTGCTGGGCTTCGACTCCCTGTCGGCGTACGAGCTGCGCAACCAGCTGGGCGCCGCGACCGGGCAGCGGCTGACCCCGACCCTGATCTTCGACCACCCCACCCCGGCCGCGCTCGCCGCGTACCTGGACGAGCTGTTGGCCCCGGTCGAGCAGGACGTGTTCGGGCCCCTGGTCGCCGAGCTGGACCGCTTGCAGGGGCGGCTCGGCGACACCGGGGCGGTCACGGCGGGCGCCGCGGGCCGGGCCGCGGCCCGGCTGCAGGAGTTCTTGCAGCGGCTGGAGGAGAGCCGGGCGGGGGCGGGGGCCGGTCTGAGCGCCGGGGAGATCTCCGAGGCCACGGACGACGAGATCTTCAACCTGATCGACAACGAACTCGGCATCGTCTGAGACGCATTCGGCATCGTCCGGGCCGCCTCGCCGAGGCGGCCCGGACAGGAGAGGAACCACGCATGACCGGTCCAGTGATCATTTCGGGCGGTGGGCCCGCCGGGCTCATGCTCGCCCACGAGCTGGGGCTGTGGGGGGTCGAGACCGTCGTGCTCGAACGGCTCGCGGCGCCGAGCGGCCGTACGCCCGGGCAGGCCCTGAACCTGTCCGCGGCCGAACTCCTCCAGCAGCGCGGGCTGTTGGACGATCTACTGGCGCACAGCGAGCCGGTGCAGGGCACCCACTTCTCGCTGATCTGGCTGGACGACAGCGCGTTGCGCGGCCGTCACCAGCCCGCGCTGCTGCTGGGTCAGCACCATGTGGAGCGCCAGCTGGAGCGGCGGGCGACGGCGCGCGGCGCGGAGCTGCGCCGGGGCCACGAGCTGGTCGGCTTCACCCAGGACGCGACCGGGGTCGAGGTCCGGGTCCGTGGTCCACGGGGCGAGTACACGCTGGTGGGAAGTCACCTGGTGGGCGCGGACGGCGAGTCCAGCCGGGTCCGGGAGCTGGCCGGGATCGGCTTCCCGGGGTCGGGGTCGCCGAACTGCGGGCTGGTCGCGGACGTGGAGGTCAGCCTGGCGGAGCTGCCCGAGGTGCACCGGGGGTCGAAGGTCTCGCCGAACGGCGGGATCTACTCGGCGGTGCCCACGGACTCCGGGGTGGTCCGGGTGATCACCGCCGAGTTCGACACGGAGCTGCCGGGCGCGGACACCGAGCCGGACGGTGCGGAGCTGCGCGCGGCGATCGGCCGGATCAACGGGGCCGCTTTCCCGGACGTGCCGGTGCGCTGGGTGCAGCGGTACGGCGGGCCGACGCGGATCGCGGACCGCTACCGCGACGGCCGGGTCTTCCTGGTCGGGGACGCGGCCCACACCTTCTATCCGCTGGCCGGGCTGCGGCTGAACCTGTGCTTCCAGGACGCGGCGAACCTCGGCTGGAAGCTGGCCGCGGAGCTGCGGGGCTGGGCGCCGGAGGGGCTGCTGGACACCTATCAGGCGGAGCGTCACCCCCAGGGGGTGCGCGCGGCCGCGGCCACCGACGCCCAGCTGGCGCTGATCCATCCGGCCCGGCGGGTGTCGCCGGTACGGGGCCTGGTGACGGAGCTGCTGAGGTTCCCGGAGGTCAACCGGCACCTGTTGGAGCTGTCGACGGGCCTGGACGTGTCGTACGCGGCCGAGCAGGCTCCGGCTCCGCTCGGGCGGCGGCTGCCGCACCTGGAGTTGGTGGGGGCGGCCGGTAGGACGAGCGTGCCCGAGCTGCTGTGGTCCGGGCGGGGGGTGCTGCTCGACCTGACGGGTGCGGCCGGTCCGGGTCCCGGTGGGACCGCCCTGGTGGCGGCGGGTCTGGAGGACCGGCTGGACACCTTCTGGGCGAAGCCCGTCGCGGAGCTGGGTGTCGCCGCGGTGCTGCTGCGCCCGGACGGTCACGTGGCCTGGGCGGGTGACCCGGTGGTGGACGCGGACGGGCTGCGGGCCGCCGTCGCCGCGTGGTTCGGCGCGGCGGGGAGCTGACGCACGGACGCGAGAGGGCCGGGGACGGAGCAGCTGCTCCGTCCCCGGCCCTCTCGCGTCCGTGCGTCAGCTCCCCGCCGCGCCGAACCACGCGGCGACGGCGGCCCGCAGCCCGTCCGCGTCCACCACCGGGTCACCCGCCCAGGCCACGTGACCGTCCGGGCGCAGCAGCACCGCGGCGACACCCAGCTCCGCGACGGGCTTCGCCCAGAAGGTGTCCAGCCGGTCCTCCAGACCCGCCGCCACCAGGGCGGTCCCACCGGGACCCGGACCGGCCGCACCCGTCAGGTCGAGCAGCACCCCCCGCCCGGACCACAGCAGCTCGGGCACGCTCGTCCTACCGGCCGCCCCCACCAACTCCAGGTGCGGCAGCCGCCGCCCGAGCGGAGCCGGAGCCTGCTCGGCCGCGTACGACACGTCCAGGCCCGTCGACAGCTCCAACAGGTGCCGGTTGACCTCCGGGAACCTCAGCAGCTCCGTCACCAGGCCCCGTACCGGCGACACCCGCCGGGCCGGATGGATCAGCGCCAGCTGGGCGTCGGTGGCCGCGGCCGCGCGCACCCCCTGGGGGTGACGCTCCGCCTGATAGGTGTCCAGCAGCCCCTCCGGCGCCCAGCCCCGCAGCTCCGCGGCCAGCTTCCAGCCGAGGTTCGCCGCGTCCTGGAAGCACAGGTTCAGCCGCAGCCCGGCCAGCGGATAGAAGGTGTGGGCCGCGTCCCCGACCAGGAAGACCCGGCCGTCGCGGTAGCGGTCCGCGATCCGCGTCGGCCCGCCGTACCGCTGCACCCAGCGCACCGGCACGTCCGGGAAAGCGGCCCCGTTGATCCGGCCGATCGCCGCGCGCAGCTCCGCACCGTCCGGCTCGGTGTCCGCGCCCGGCAGCTCCGTGTCGAACTCGGCGGTGATCACCCGGACCACCCCGGAGTCCGTGGGCACCGCCGAGTAGATCCCGCCGTTCGGCGAGACCTTCGACCCCCGGTGCACCTCGGGCAGCTCCGCCAGGCTGACCTCCACGTCCGCGACCAGCCCGCAGTTCGGCGACCCCGACCCCGGGAAGCCGATCCCGGCCAGCTCCCGGACCCGGCTGGACTCGCCGTCCGCGCCCACCAGGTGACTTCCCACCAGCGTGTACTCGCCCCGTGGACCACGGACCCGGACCTCGACCCCGGTCGCGTCCTGGGTGAAGCCGACCAGCTCGTGGCCCCGGCGCAGCTCCGCGCCGCGCGCCGTCGCCCGCCGCTCCAGCTGGCGCTCCACATGGTGCTGACCCAGCAGCAGCGCGGGCTGGTGACGGCCGCGCAACGCGCTGTCGTCCAGCCAGATCAGCGAGAAGTGGGTGCCCTGCACCGGCTCGCTGTGCGCCAGTAGATCGTCCAACAGCCCGCGCTGCTGGAGGAGTTCGGCCGCGGACAGGTTCAGGGCCTGCCCGGGCGTACGGCCGCTCGGCGCCGCGAGCCGTTCGAGCACGACGGTCTCGACCCCCCACAGCCCCAGCTCGTGGGCGAGCATGAGCCCGGCGGGCCCACCGCCCGAAATGATCACTGGACCGGTCATGCGTGGTTCCTCTCCTGTCCGGGCCGCCTCGGCGAGGCGGCCCGGACGATGCCGAATGCGTCTCAGACGATGCCGAGTTCGTTGTCGATCAGGTTGAAGATCTCGTCGTCCGTGGCCTCGGAGATCTCCCCGGCGCTCAGACCGGCCCCCGCCCCCGCCCGGCTCTCCTCCAGCCGCTGCAAGAACTCCTGCAGCCGGGCCGCGGCCCGGCCCGCGGCGCCCGCCGTGACCGCCCCGGTGTCGCCGAGCCGCCCCTGCAAGCGGTCCAGCTCGGCGACCAGGGGCCCGAACACGTCCTGCTCGACCGGGGCCAACAGCTCGTCCAGGTACGCGGCGAGCGCGGCCGGGGTGGGGTGGTCGAAGATCAGGGTCGGGGTCAGCCGCTGCCCGGTCGCGGCGCCCAGCTGGTTGCGCAGCTCGTACGCCGACAGGGAGTCGAAGCCCAGCAGGGTGAACAGCCGCTCGGGATCCACGCCTTGCGTCGAGGCGTGCCCCAGGACCACCGCGACGTTGGCGCACACCAGCTCCTGGAGCAGCGCCCGCCGCTCCGGCGCGGCCAGCCCCGCCAGCCGCTGTGCCAGCGACTGGCTGTCCGCACGCTCCGGCCGGGCCCCGCGCGCCGTGCCCGGCTGCCGTCCGCCCGCCCGCACCAGCTCGCTGAACAGCGGGTCGAGGAGCCCGGACGCCGCGCGCGCACCGAGCGCCGCCCCGTCGAGCCCGACCGCGACGGCCAGTGGCTGGCGCAGCGCGAGCGCCGCGTCGAACAGCTCCAGCCCGGCCCGCGGGGCCAGCCCCACCACACCCGTCTGGGCCAGTCGGTTCAGTGCCCGCTCGTCGAGCTGCCCGCCCATCCCGTCGTCGGTGCTCCAGAGTCCCCAGGCGAGGGAGGTGGCGGGGAGGCCTTGGGTGTGGCGGTGGTGGGCGAGGGCGTCGAGGAAGGTGTTGGCGGCGGCGTAGTTG
>NZ_JBHWLC010000167.1:0-4997 GCF_042730635.1 Streptomyces sp. NPDC059917 | reverse complement strand
CCCCACCTCAACCCCGCACCCGCCCACCCCGCACCCCCGCGCCCCCCCCCGGGCCCCCGCGGGCTTCCCCGTTGCCCCGTTGCCCCGTTGATGCGTGTGAATGGGTGGGCAGGTGGCATTGGTTGGGCGTCAGCTGGGTTGGCGCGGTTGTCCCTGAAGAGGTCGCGCCGCCGCACCAGCGACCGGCGGCGCGACTCGGGGGTAAGCCGGTCGGTCTTCGCCTCGGGCAGCAGCAGATCGGCGCGCGGCAGGTGCAGGACGACGGCCCGGGACGGACCCGGGTCACGGTCACTGGTGCCCCGGCCGACGTAGCGCCGCGACGAGGTCAGGAGGTTGAAGTCACCTGCGCGGAGGCGGGCGTCCTGCCGGGACCGCGAGACGTTCATCCCGCCGCTGAGCAGGAGCGTCATCTCGTACGCCTCCGGGGCGAGCTGTCCCGTCTTCCACATGTCGGACCGCCCCGTGGCCTGTTGTGGGCGTGCGGGGTCGGGCCGAGCGGAACGGGCCGGTGGGGTGGATACGGGCTCGCCAGCGGGAGGAGCCGAGCCGGACGGAAGACGGCCGACTCCGCTCGCGTCGCGGGGTGCGGGTCACGGGATCGGGCGCGTTCCCGTTGACTCCTCGCCGGTGGCGGTGTGGCGAGAGGGACCGCCCGGCGGGTGCCGGACGACCCACCCGTGCCGGCTCCGGGCCGGCCGCGCGGTTCCAGACGGGCGAAGGCGCTCCCTGATTCCGGGCGAGGACGTCCGCACGGATGCTGCGCGGCCTCCGGGCGCGGGCCTCGGACCGTCGCGCTGCCCGCCCGGCCGCCATCGCCCGTTCCCCGCGGTTCGTGCGGCCGGACCCGGCCCGCCCGCCCCGCGGCCGGCTCCACTCGGAGCCGCCGTAGGCCACTCGCTCATCGGGCCGTCCCTTCACTTCGCGCTGCGGAGCCCGGCTCCTCCAACAGCGTGGCCAGTCCGTCCAAGAGGCGTTCGAGGCCGAAGGAGAAGCGGGCCTCCGTGGCCGCGATCGTCGGCTTCGTCAAGGACGTCCTGGCCGAGACGGAGGCGGGCATGCTGGTCGGCTCCCGCCCCTGGCCCCTGCTCGCCGCCCGCATGGACTGGATCCGCGACCAAGGTGGCTCCGACCTCCTGGCCGCGCACCTGGCCCGCCTGGGGGGAGAACACGGCCTGGAGGGAAGGCCCGTCCTCCGCCGTGGCGGGCCGCCTCGTGGAAGCGACGCTGCAGGCCCTGACGACGCCGCCCTCCACCCCGGCCGCGCCCGCATCCCGCAAGAGGGACTCCCGGCGGCGGCCCGCTCCCGCTCCACCACCACCCCGGCCGCCGCGACCCCCGGACAACCGGCCCGCCCGAAGCAGCGGTCCCCGCGCACCGGCAGCAGGCCGCATCGGCCAAGGGCGCGGGGCGCACGCGGTGACGCCGAAGGTTCCGGCACCGCCCGGACGGCGGGGCGTTCGCCGATCGGGTGCGGGCGGTGTGGTGGGCGTTGTCGGGCCGGGACCGGATCGGTATCGAGGGCCTGCTGCTGACCAGCTTGCTGCTCGCGGCTGCCTGGCGGGCGGGCCACCTCGGTCTTGTGCAGGCGGACTTCGTCCTGTCGATGCTGGGCTGCACGGTCGGTGTGGCGACCTTGTGGCGGGGTCGCGGCGATGACAGATCCCGATGCTGGTTGGCCAAGCACACCCCCCCGTGCGGGGGCGGTCCGGCTTGTAGTCTGCGCCCGCTGCCTGGTGTTTTGGGGCTGGGCCTGTGGGAGGTCGGCTGGGTGGTGAAGGTCGGGGCCGACCGGATTCGAACCGGCGTCCTCGGCTGTGCAGGCCACGCGTCGACCTCTGCGCTACGGCCCCGACCGGCCACGACTCTATGGCCTCAAGGCCCGCACCAGTACTGGGTTTACCGGGCCCAGTCGACGCCGAGTTCGGCGAGCTGAGCGAGCTGCTTGGGGGCGAGCCGGGCGCGGCGCTGCTTCTGGTTGACGATCCACACGCCCGTGCGATGAGGCCCGCACGGCAGCTCCTCGATGTGCCCGCGCCCCGGAAGCCCGCCGCCTTCCCGTTCCCGGTACTGCGCAAGAGCCTGAATGCCCGTCTGGAAGGCCGCCGCACCCCGCCCGGACGGTGACGCCGCGGGTGTCTTCGCGTTGCTCTTGCGGGCCCGTACGGGCCGTGCCGGGGTGACGCCGAGTTCGGTGAGCCGGGTCTGCTGCTCGGTGTTGAGCTTGTCCCAGCGGTGTCGTTGCGAGTTGAGCCATCGGCCGATGTCTTCGCCGTGCCGGGTGACCCCGGGGGTGATGTCCCGCAGCCGGGCCCCGCGGCGGATCGTCTGGGCGAGGTAGGCGAAGTGCCGCTGCCAGTCGACGCTCCACCCGAGCGGGCCCGGGTTCCAGTCCTCGTCGATCGCGGCGAGCGCCTTCGCCCGCCGACGGGCCCGGTCGGGGTCTTTGCCGAGTCCTTCGGGCCGCCGGACGTTGGTGAGCCACTGCCCGACGGGCTTGTCCAGGGCGGTGGCGTGCCGCGGGGCCGCGAGGGTCCCGTGGAGCGCGTAGTAGGCGCGGGCGGCGGCGAGGTTGGTCTCGAAGGCGGCGTCGGCGGTGTCCCAGACGATCCCCAGCTCCTCCAGGGCGGCGGCGCGTTCCCCGTTCATCGTCCCGGCGCGGTAGGCGCGGCGCTGGTCGGAAAGCCACCTGCCCAACGGGTACAGGCCCTCGGTGTGGTCGTAGGGCACCTCCAGGTCACCGGCCCGCTCGAAGTACCTCCACGCGGCCTCGACCCCGCGCCGCCAGTCGGCGCGCTCGGTGTCGAAGACCTGGTAGCTGATCCACTTCGCGATCAGGACCGGGTCCCGCGGGGCCGCGAACCGCAGCAGCAGCCGCGCCTCGTCCTCGTCCTCGTCGCTGGCGGGTGCGGTACCGATCCATGGCGACGGCTGCACCTCCCGCTTCTGGGGCTCCTGCGGAATGGCCAGCATCTCCACGGCACGTTCATCATGCGCCCGAAGCCCATTCAATGCCCGAATCAGGGGCCCATACGAATTAGACGAAAGAATGTCTTCCGGATTCTCGTCCTCCCGCAGGAAAACGGGAACGATCAGCGTCGCAATTTTCCCCTCACCGGGCTTCTGCCTGAGCGCCCGACCAATGGCCTGGACGATATCGACCGCCGACCCCTTCGGGTCGATCAGGGCAACTGAATCGACCGCCCTAATATCGACACCCTCACCCAGTACCCGGCAATTCGCGAGAACGGCGCGTCCGGCGCGGCGGCCGAAGTCGGCGAGCACGGAGGCCCGGTGATCGCTCTCGTGCTCCCCGCGCAGCCACCCCGTCCACACGCTTTTGGGGTGCCGGACGGGGTCGGTGGCGTGGAGGCGGGCCGCGACCCGGGGGAGCCCTTCGGCGAAGGCCTGCGCCTCGACGGTGCGGTGGTGGAAGCTGATGGTCGTCTTCAAGTCGTGGTCGGCCATGGTCTCCAGGAGCGCGGTCTGCAGCGCGGCCAGCCGCTCGCCCCGCAGCTTTTCCTCGGTCCGGTCCGGGCCGTAGAGCCGCTCCGGGGTCACGACCGGGTCCACGAGCTCCACGACCACGATCTGGAAGCGCGCCAGCAGGCCGCGCGCGATCGCGTCCGCGAGCGTCAACTCGTAGACCACGGGCCCGAAGACCTTCGGGTCGTCCATGGAGCAGGCCATCTTCTTCGGCAGCGGGTCCCACTGCGGCCCCGGCACATACACCCGCCCCTCCGCCTCGGCCTCCCGCCGCCGTTCCTCCTCGAACAGCCGGTGGGCTTCCTCGGCGATCCGCCGCTCCTCCCGGCTCTGCACTCCCCGGTCCGCCCAGATGCGCGGGGTCGCGGTCATGTAGAGCCGGCGCCGCGCGGGGATCACCTCCTGGCGGTGCACATCCCCCCACGCCTTCCCCGCCGACCCCGACGTACGGTGCGCCTCGTCGACGACCACCAGGTCGAAGGGGGCCATGGGCAGCCCGTAGGTTCCCCGGTGGGCTTCGGCGATGACGGGCAGCGATGCGTAGGTGGCGTACACGGTCACCGGGCCCTGCCCGTGCCACAGCCCCAGCTGCGGCGCCGACGTCGTCGTCCGCACCCGCAGCCCGTAGAGCTGGACGTCGTCCTCCAGCGAGCACACCGCGACAGCCGGCCCGCCGTGGCCGGCCGTGCGCCATTCCCGCGCGGTCTGGGTCAGCAGGTCCAGGGTCGGCAGCAGCACCAGGACGCGACCGCCCCGCGCCAGACGCAGAGCAGCAGCCGCCGCGATAAAAGTCTTCCCCGTCCCACACGCGGCCACCACCGTGGCCCGCAGACCTGCCTTCGGAATCCTTTTCCGAGGCGGAATATCGAGCCCCCGCACGATCGCCTCCACCGCCTCTTCCTGGTGAGGCCGAAGCGTAATTCCACCGGCTTCCATCATTCTTCTTTCTCCGTCAGCTCGAATAGACCAGACATCCGGGAGGCACTGCCGGGTTCCTCGTGATGCTGCACAGCATCAGGGTCACGGAGTTTGAGATGCAGGGGGACAGGATTCCATGTCTGACAGTAGAGAGGATCTCGTGATGCTACACACCTACATCAATCAAGTGATGTAGCCTGAGTCTACCGGGCGACGATGGCCGCACGCGGCGGGTCCCCTGCATCCGTCCCACTTTCGGAGGACCCGACCCGCACTCCACCGACGAGAACGGCCACCTCGCGCTACCGCTGCGCCCGCGAAGCGGGCTGGCCCTGGAGGCGAAGCCGGAAGGGCCGGGGTGGAAGCGAAGCGGACACCCCATCAGGCCACAGGCGTACTCAACTCCGTGAAACAGGGTCAGCTCCAGCGCGAAGCGCGGGAGCCCCAGGCCTGCGAAGCAGGCCGCCCGAGGTGGAGCGCAGCGGAAGCTCGGGCAGTCCGAAGCGAAGCGGAGGACCCGGCCCGAAGGGCCAGCCCTGCTCGGCGAAGCCGAGCCCGCCGAGCGCAGCGAGGCGGGTCAGTCCTGTGCGCGCCTG
>NZ_JBHWLC010000166.1:0-5095 GCF_042730635.1 Streptomyces sp. NPDC059917 | reverse complement strand
GGCGGGTCGGCGGGGG
Source organism: Streptomyces sp. NPDC059917 (assembly GCF_042730635.1). Lineage (NCBI taxonomy): Bacteria > Bacillati > Actinomycetota > Actinomycetes > Kitasatosporales > Streptomycetaceae > Streptomyces > Streptomyces sp. NPDC059917. Next base: position 5,079 of record NZ_JBHWLC010000166.1, on the reverse strand, counting down.
GGGCGGGGGGGCCTCGGGGGGGGGGGGGGGGGGGGCGGGCGGCGCGGGGGCCCCTCTGCGCACATCCCTCCCGGCCCCCGTGCCGGGAGGGCTGCCTGATGGCGCCTGGCCAGAATCGTACCCTGGTTCCTGGCTTGCCCATGACGTTCCGGTTAACCCCACGGAACGCACAAGAGCGCTGTACGCACAGGTATTTGACGGTCGAACAATGATTCCGCTCAGTGGTACGGGCAGGGGCCCTAAGGCCCGTGCGCGCCCGGCCCGGCGGGAGCGGCCGACGTGATCCGAAAGACAGGCCGGGAGTGCCGAGAACCCTGGCGGCGGCCCCCTACCGGGCGGTAGCGTCTGGCCGCATGTTCGCTGCCTACGCCGCCCGTATCGACCGTGACCAGCCGCTGAGCGGCCTCGAACTGGGCGAGCGCCCGGCGCCCGAGGCACGCCCCGGCTGGGTGACCGTGAACGTCAGGGCCGCCTCCCTCAACCACCACGACCTGTGGTCGCTGCGCGGGGTGGGTCTCGGCCAGGAGAAGCTCCCGATGATCCTGGGCTGCGACGCGGCCGGGACCGACCAGGACGGCAACGAGGTCGTCCTGCACTCCGTGATCGGCCAGAGCGGCCACGGGGTCGGGCCGGACGAGCCGCGCTCGATCCTGACCGAGCGCTACCAGGGCACCTTCGCCGAGCAGGTCACCGTGCCGGCCTGGAACGTGCTGCGCAAGCCCGCGGAGCTGTCCTTCGAGGAGGCCGCCTGCCTGCCGACCGCATGGCTCACCGCCTACCGCATGCTCTTCACCAACGCCGGTGTGCGCCCCGGGGACTCGGTCCTGGTGCAGGGCGCGGGCGGCGGGGTCGCGACCGCCGCGATCGTGCTCGGCAAGGCCGCCGGGCTGCGGGTGTACGCGACGAGCCGCGACGCGGCCAAGCGCGAGCGCGCGGTGCAGCTGGGCGCGGAGGAGGCGTACGAGCCCGGCGCGCGGCTGCCCCGGCGGGTGGACGCGGTGATCGAGACGGTGGGCGCGGCGACCTGGTCGCACTCGGTGAAGTCCCTGCGCCCGGGCGGCACCCTGGTGATCTCGGGCGCGACGAGCGGCGACCGGCCCGCGCACGCGGAACTGACCCGGATCTTCTTCCTGGAGCTGAAGGTCGTCGGCTCGACCATGGGCACGAAGGAGGAGCTGGAGGACCTGCTGTCCTTCTGCGCGGCCACGGGGGTGCGGCCGGTCATCGACGAGGTGCTGCCGCTGGACCGGGCCCGGGAAGGCTTCGCCAAGCTGGAGTCGGGCGACCTCTTCGGCAAGGTGGTGCTGACGGTCTGACGGCCCGGCCCTCCCGCACGCCTCCCCCGTCCGCACCGCACCCGCGGCACTCCGGCTGTCAATTCGGGTTGACACGGCTCACTCGTCAACCTAAATTGACATGCATGACGGAAGCAACCGATCTCGCCGAACGGGCCGGTGACCGCGACCCGCGCGTGGGCCTGCGTGCCGTGGCCGCCCTCCGCAGACTGCTGGAGCAGCTGGAGGCGGTACAGGTGCGCAGCGCCCGCAACCAGGGCTGGTCCTGGCAGGACATCGCCGCCGAGCTGGGCGTCAGCCGGCAGGCCGTACACAAGAAGCACGGGAGGGTCTGATGTTCGAAAAGTTCACGGCCGGGGCGCGCGACACGGTCACCGGCGCGGTCGACGAGGCCCGCCGCTGCGGCGCCGCCCGGGTCACCGAGGACCACCTCCTGCTCGCCCTGCTGGAGCGGGGCGCGCTCGACCGGCTCGGCGTGGACCGGCGGGCGACCGCGGCCGCGCTCACCGAGGCCCGGCGCCGGGGCGGGATGTCCAAGGCCGACGAGGAGGCCCTGGCGGGCCTGGGCATCGACCTCGCCGAGATCGTCGCCCGCGTCGAGGAGAGCCACGGCGAGGGCGCGCTCGCCACCGCGGGGGCCGCCCCGCAGCACGGCCGCCCGCAGAGCGCCCGCGTCCGCTTCGCACCGGGTGCGAAGAAGACCCTGGCCCAGTCGCTCCGGATCGCCGTGGGCAACCGCGAGAAGACCATCACGCAGACGCACCTCCTGCTGGCCCTGCTCGTGGCGGCGGGCCCGGTGGCCGACGTACTGGCCGCGCAGGGCGTGACCTACGCCCGCGTCGCGGCCACCACCCCGGCCGCCGCCTGACCGGGACGCTCTAGCGCGGGGCGCGGACCGTGGTGGTGATGCGGGCCGCGGCCGTCGCCAGGTCGGCGCGGATCTCCTCCAGCTGGGCGGCGGTGACCCCGTGGTCGCGGGCCGCGTCGCGCACCTCGTCACGGAAGCGGTCCAGCAGCCGGTCGAGGTCGCGCGCCGGGTCCTCGGTGGGATTCAGGTCCTCGGCCCACTCGGACTCCGCCGCCCGGGCCTTGGCCCCGTCGTGGGTCGCGGTGGAGCCCAGCCAGACGCCCGCCAGGCTGCCGATCTTGTCGGTGAACTCCGACAGCCCCTCGCGGACCCCGGACTTCGTGAACTGCTCCTGGAGCTGGCTCGCGATGCGCTGGACCTCCTCGCGGGCCCGGTCCTGGGCCTCCTTCGCCTGGCGCCGGGCCTGCTGGGCCTCCTCACGGGCCCGGCGGCTCTCGTCCTTCGCCCGGCGGGCCTGCTCCTTCCACTCCTGGCGGGCCCGGCGCAGCTCCTCCTTGGCCAGCCGCCAGGTCTCGTCCTCGACCCGGGTGTCGGAAGCGGTGGCGGCCGCCGCCGCCCGCATCTCGCGCCGCAGGTCGCCCGCGGCGCCCCGGACGTCATCGCGCATCTCGGCGGCCAGCTCGGAGACGGAGTCGCGGATCTCCAGCTCCAGGTCGGCCAGTTCGCCGCTGCGGTCGGCCAGTTCGGCGCGGCCCGCCTCGGTGATCGAGTACACCTTGCGCCCGCCTTCGGTGGCGTGCGTGACGAGCCCCTCCGCCTCCAGCTTGGCCAGCCGCGGGTACACGGTGCCCGCGGAGGGCGCGTACAGCCCCTGGAAGCGCTCCTCCAGCAGGCGGATCACCTCGTACCCGTGCCGCGGAGCCTCGTCGAGCAGCTTCAGCAAGTAGAGCCGCAGGCGGCCGTGGGCGAAGACGGGCGGCATGTCAGAGCACCTTCTTTTCGAGTTCGAGGGGGGCGGACGGGGCGGACGCGTCGGCCGGCTCGCGGCGCAGCAGCGCGATCGAACCGGAGACCGTCGTGGCCCGCAGCGTGCCGGTCCCGGAGCCCAGGGTGCCGGTGATCCGCTTGGCTCCCAGCTGGCCGGAGACCCGCAGGTCCTCGAAGGCGTTGGAGACCCCGCCGGTGGCGGTGTTGGCCTCGACGCGGGCGTCGGTGGGGTGCGGGAGCCGGATCGCGACCTGCCCGGAGACCGAGTTGAGCGCGATGTCCACCGGCTGCGGGGACGTCTGGTCCGGGTCGAGGTCCAGCAGCATGTCACCGCTGACCGAGTCGGCCCGTACGCTGCCGCCCGCGCCCTCGACCACGGTCAGGCCGCCCGAGACCGAGTGGAAGCCGAGGGTCCCGCTGAGCGCCTGGGCCTCCACGCTGCCGGAGACGGTGTGCGCCTTGACGGCGCCGGACAGCCCCACGAGCGTGGCGTCACCGGAGACGCCGTTGACCTCGGTGGCGCCCGCGATGCCCGAGACGAAGGCGGTGGCGCTGACGGTCGCGACCTGCACGCGGGTGGCGGCGGGCACGGTCAGCGTGATGACGGCGCTGCGCTCCCAGGCCTTGCGGCCGCCCTCGGAGGCGGAGCCCGTCCAGGCCTTCCACGGCTTGGAGTCGAACCACTTGCGCAGGTTCTGCGAGCCGTTCCAGGGCAGGTCCTCGTAGGAGATGGTGAGGGCGTCGCCCTCCAGCACCACGTGCAGGGGCGGCCCGCTGACCTCGGTGACCTGGAGCTGGGCCGGGCCCTCGGCGGCCGCGACCACATTCACCGTGCCGCCCACGACGCGGACGCGGAGCTCGGTGACCGGCTCCTCGAAGGTGAGCTGCTGGGGTTCGGCGATGGACCAGGTCGTCTGGTGTGCCATGGTGCTGATCCTCCTCGGGCGGACGCGCGGGGTGCCGGGGTTCGGCATGACGCAACATATCGCGTCTTCTGAGTAACACGATATATCGCGGTTGCCGGAAGTCAAGCTCTTCCATTTGGGCTGCTTGGGGTGATTTGCCTTAGCGTGTGGGCATGTCGATCTCCCAGACCTCGGCGGGCGGGCTGCTGCTCTGCCGCGCCGAATCCGCCACCGTCCGGCCCGCCGCCACCTCCGTCCTGCGCGAGCGCCTGGTGCTCGCCCCGGCGGGCGACTGGAGCGCCCTGGTCCCCGAGAGCCGACCGGCCGCCGACGCGTCCGGGGCCGAGGAGTCCCTGGCCGAGGTGCTGACCGGCTGGACCTCGGCACTGGCGGTCGGCGGCAACTGGCCGGTGCTGGGCGTGTGGTGGGAGTCCGGGGAGAGCGGCTTCGCCCTCGCCTCGGGGCTGCGGCGGCCCGTGTCCTACGGGTGGGCGGCGGACGGGACCCCGCTCGGCGACCCGGAGGCGATGCGCACGCTCACCGCGCGGCTCGGCCTGGATCCCGTACTGGACCTGGAGGAGTTGGAGCGGCTGACCCGCCCCGACGAAGCCGCCGACGGCGGGACCCGGCTGCTCGGGCTGCTCGCACTGCTGGCCCGGGCCGGGCTGGCGCTGCCCGCCGGGCTGGCCCCCGGCGAGCGCGCCGACCGGCTGCGGGAGGCGGCCCGCGTCGCCCCGGGGGCCGAGGACCTGGAGTGGTCCGGCTGGCGCGACGCGGTACGGGCGGAGCTCGACGTCGTGGAGGAGGGCCCGCTGGGCCCCTGGCTCCGCGGCCCCCGGGCCCGCCTCGCGGGCGCGGCCCAAGTCGCGGCCGGAGCGCCCCTGATGCTGTGGGCGGCCCGCCGCCGCAACCCCGGCTGGCTGACCGCGGGCGCGCTCCTGGTCGCCCACGGCGCCCTCGGCCTCGCCTACGACCACGCCCGGCGCACGCGCTAGGGGGTGTCTGACGGATGTCCGTGGGGAAGGAGCGGTGTCCGGTGCGTGCTCTCGGCGTGCCGACCGGAAGCCCGTGTACTGGACGTACT
>NZ_JBHWLC010000165.1:0-5873 GCF_042730635.1 Streptomyces sp. NPDC059917 | reverse complement strand
GGGCCGGCCGCCAGGGCCAGCGGGCCGGTGGCGGCGACCCCGGCGGCGAAGAGCTTCAGCAGGTCGCGGCGGTCCACTCCGGCGGACCGGGCCCGCCCGCGGGCCCACTGGCGCAGCCGGGTGCGGTCGTAGCGGCTCTCGTCCGAGAGGTCGTGGGGCATGCGCGCAACCCTTCTTCGTCAGTGCGTTGCGACGGACGGTAGGGCCACGGACCCGGGCACGGGAACGCCCCGCCGGGCTTGGCCACGAACCTGCAATACGGCCGCAACGAGGGGAAACGGGGGAGCCGGGCGGGCGCCGATTACCCCTGACCGGCGACGTTCGGCAGGATGAGGGGCATGACCGAGATCCGCACCCCCCGACTCCTCCTCCGCCGCTGGAACGACGACGACCTCGTTCCGCTGTCGGAGATCAACGCCGACCCGGAGGTGATGCGCTGGATCGGCGAGGGATCCGTCCGCGACCTGGACGAGACCGCTGGGGACATCGAGCGCTGGGAGGAGGAGTGGGACGACGAGGGCTTCGGCCTCTTCGCCGTCGAGCTCCTGGCCTCGGGAGAGCTGATCGGGGCCGTCGGGCTGACCGTGCCGGACGTCCTGCCGGAGTTCGCGCACGAGGTGGCGATCACCTGGCGGCTCGGCCGCCCCTTCTGGGGCCAGGGCTACGCCTCCGAAGCCGCGCACGCGACGTTGGAGTTCGCCCTCCAGGACCGCGGCCTCGACCGGGTCATCGCCATCAACCGGGTGGGCAACGACGAGTCCGAGAACGTGATCCGCAAGCTGGGCATGGAGACGGACCGCGACGTGACCCAGCCCGAGCACGGACACCTGCTGCGGGTGCACACCATCGACCTGACCGAGTACGAGGCCTGACGGCCCGACGCGCGCGGCCGTGCGCCCGGTACCGGCCCGGCGACACGGCCTCATCGGCCGGTGCGGCCGTGACCTGCAACTAAGGTGGGCCCATGAGTGTCGACGGCGTCAGCCCCGCAACCCAGTGGCCGCCGACCCCGGCCTGGATGTCCGACTGCGCGGAATGCGTCCGGCTGTACGCGCTGGTGCAGGACTTCCAGGCGGGGGCCGACGGGCCGAGGGACACGGCCGGGGCCGCGCGCACCCGGCTGGCCCGGCACCTGGCGAACATGCACCTGGAGCACATCCCGCACTGGACCCCCGGCTGCGAACCGTGCTCGGAACACCGTCAGGCCCTCGCCCGTGCCACGGCGTCGGGCCTGTTGGGGGCGGGTGCGTCCTGGCTGGCGGCGGAACACAGGGCCGCGCACCTCTTCGTACCGAGGCTCGGCACGGGCCTGTTGTAGGGCGTGCGCGCACCGCCGGACACAATGCGGATATTTAGGGCCGTTATCCCGGAACCAATGGGTGCCTCCGGGGTCTCTACATGATCGAGTGACACCCCCACGGGGGTGTCGCCGACACCACGAGACAGAGGGCGGGCTGTTGTCCCGGCCGGTAGAAGCTAGGTGGCACGAGGGATGAAGGCGGTACCAGTGGCGGGCGAATCGTCCGACACGTCGAAGAGCGCGCAGGGTTCGACCGCGGAAGCGGTGGAGACGTCCACTCCCGAACCGGCGCCCCCCGAAGCCGCCCCGGCCGCCGCCGAACAGGCCGCGGTCCCCGCCCCCGCGAGCGAACGGGAGCCGGAGCCCGACCCCCGCGCCGAGGCGGCCCCACCCGTACGCGAGCCCGCGGACGACCCGGCGCGCCCCGAAGCCGAGAAGCCGACCGGGACCGGGACCCGTTCCGAGTCCGGGACCGAGCGCGCCGCCGGGGCACCGACCCCGGTCACGACCGACCCTCCCACCACGGCACGCCCCGAGGCCCCCGCCAAGCCTTCGGCCGAGGCGTCGGCCAAGCCGTCGGGCGACGCCCCTGCCGAGGGGTCGGCCGCGGGGTCGGCCGAGGGGTCGGGCGAGGCCCCTGCCGAGGGGTCGGCCGCGGGGTCGGCCGAGGGGTCGGCCGCGGGGTCGGCCAAGGGTTCGTCCGAGGAGCCCGCCAAGGAGCCCGCCGAGGTGTCGCCCGAGGGGTCGGCCGCGGCATCGACCAAGGCTTCGGCCAAGGAGCCCGCCGAGGCGTCGACCGAGGTACCGGCCAAGGCTCCCGCCAAGGCGTCGACCGAGCCGTCGGCCAAGCCGTCGAGCGACGCCCCCGCCGAGGCGTCGGCCGCAGGATCGGCCAAGCCGTCGGCCGAGGCCCCCGCCAAGGCTTCGGCCAAGGCTCCCGCCAAGGCTTCGACCGAGGACTCGTCCCGGTCCGGTGACGAGGAGTCCACCGGGACCGGTGACGGAGAGTCCACCGGATCCGGATCCGGTCGTGCGGCGGTGCCGGAGTCCGACAACGAGCGGACCAGCACCTTCGTCGCCCTCAAGCCGCTGGAGTCGACGGGCGCACCGGCCAAGGCACCGGCCGCCCCCGCCCCGACCACCCCCTCCTGGGCCAAGGGCGCGACCCCGGCCAAGGCCCCCGCCACGGCCGAGCGCCCCGCGCCCCCGGCCCGCACCCCGGCCCCCGCCCCCACCGCGGCAGCACCGGCACCGGCACCCGCACCGGCCCCCGCCGCCAGGCCCACCGCCCCGGAACCCCCTCAGGCCGTACCGCCCCTCGACCTGCTGGCGCAGCTCACCAACACGCCCCCGCCGCAGGAGACCACGGCCCGTACCCTCGGTCGCCGGGTCAAGATCTGGACGCCCGTCCTGCTCGGGCTGGTCGGCGCGGCCGTGGTGGCCCAGATGGTGCGGCCGCTGCCCGCGCCGACCGTGGCCAGCGGGGACGCCGCGGCGTCCTTCACCTTCGACGGGACCTACACCCCGCCGTGGCCGAGCGCGGGCCAGGGCGCGATGCGCGTCGTCGGCAGCGGAGAGATCGGCAGCTTCGGCGAGCAGAAGCCCGTGCCGATCGCGAGCGTGGCCAAGGTGATGACGGCGTACGTCGTCCTCACGGGCCACCCGTTGAAGAAGGGCGAGGCCGGACCCCAGATCGAGATCGACGCCAAGATGGTCGCGGACGGCACGTCCGCGGACGAGTCGCGCGTCGAAGGGCTGACCGCCGGCACCAAGTACAGCCAGCAGGACGTGCTGAAGATGCTGATGATCCCCTCGGGCAACAACGCCGCCCGGCTGCTGGCCCGGTGGGACGGCGGTGGTGACTCGGAGGCCGCGTTCGTCGAGAAGATGAACGCCGCCGCCAAGGAGCTCGGCATGACGAACACCACCTACACCGACCCCAGCGGACTCGACGCGGGGACGAAGAGCACGGCCGAGGACCAGCTCAAACTGGCCGAGGCGGTCATGCGGTTCGACGCCTTCCGGGCGATCGTGTCCATGCCGAGCGCCCCGATCCAGGGCCTTCCCAAGCCGCTGATCAACAACAACGGCAACCTGCTGCTGGCCAACCTGAGCGTCGCGGGCATCAAGACCGGCTCCAGCTCGGCGGCGGGCGGGGCCCTGATGTGGGCGGCGTACAAGTCGGTCGGCGGCAAGGACCAGCTGATCGTCGGAGCCACCCTGGAGCAGCGCGCTCCCGCCCCCGACAAGGATGCGCTGGACAGCCTGGATCTCGTCAAGGCGAACAGCAAGAAGATCATCGAGTCGGTGCGGAGCGCCCTGACGGCTGCCGGAGCCGTGAAGAAGGGCCAGGTCGTCGGGTACGTGGACGACAAGCTCGGCAAGCGCACCCCGCTCGTGGCCACGCGCGACGGCCAGGTGGCCGGCGTACCGGGTCAGAAGGTGCGCTTCAAGCTCACCGACGGCGGCAAGGCACTCCCGCACGAGGCGAAGGCGGGCACCCAGGTCGGCGAGCTGGTGCTGGGCGACGGGCCCGGAGCGGCCACGATCCCGCTGGCGTTGAAGGAGGACCTGGTCGAGCCGTCGTTCGGGGCCAAGGTGCTGCGCCTCGGGTAGCGGATCCCGGGCACGGGGGTGTGCGTACACCCGCCGTTCGCCGTACGACAACCCGCCCGTTGCGCAGCGCCGCGAGTGCTACCTCGTCTACGCACCCGGGCGGACGGCCGCGCCGCCCCTCGGACAGCTCCTGACGGACCCCCGGTCCGTCGGGCCCGTCCGGCGGGCGGCGCGGCCGTACCCGGCGCCGACGTGCCCGGCGCAGGCGTGCCCGCGCCGCGGTCGTGACCTTCGCCACGGAACCGGTCGACGGGGGCGCGCGCCGAAGGCGTCCCGAACCCGTGGTGACGACGGGTCGGGAGGGGTCCGCGCGGGCCCCTGGGGGCAAGAGGAACGACGAGATCCGGACAACACCGGAGCGAAGGGTTCCCTGTACCGTCGGGTGGCCGGTAACGGGTGACGGTGTGCCAGGTCCGCCGCGGTGTGGCGACGCGTGGGTGATCCGCGTCAGTTTGCAACCGTTCCGGTCCGGAGCGGGCGCCGTGCGCACCGTCCGTCACTCCCTTCACCGCCATCGCAGGTCGGCCGGAGGGGTGGGACCCGCGCCGCCGGAGAGTGCCGTCAACGGGCGGTATCTGACATTCCGATCGCCGTTATCCGGACAGTCCCGTATACCGTCCCGACTGTCCGAAGTGGACCAACCGCAGGCAGCGGGGCTGGTGGTGGCCGTTTCGGTTGCAGCGGGCGGCGGTGACCCATCTCACCTTTCGAAACATTGCCAGGTCTGCCGCACTGCTCGAATATCAACCCGGGATGCAGTCCGGAGCGATCGTGATCCGATCGCCAGGCAACTCAAAGCCACAGAATCTCGGGGGAGTTCGTCATGACCACAGCCCTTGATCTTCACGCATGGGAACTTGCGGAACAGGGTTGTACTCTGCTCACAGACATCGAAACGGACGAGCAGGCCGCCGAGGTGCTCAGCGCCTTCGGCGAACTCGTCCCGCAGTACGACGGATCGCTGCGCTACCAGGTCAAGGCGGCTCCGGGCTTCGAGGAGCGCCGCTACTCGAAGAGCGTCAACACCATCCTGGTGCACACCGAGGCGCCGGGCTGGAACCCGACGCCCAGCTACCTCGCCCTGCACTGCCGGGTCCAGGCGACCTGCGGCAGCGGCCACACCGAACTGGCCGACATGCGCCGGTTCGTGGAGTCCCTCCCGGCGCAGGACCGCGCGGCCCTCTACGAGCGCGACATCGACTGGCTCGGCCACAACACCGGTGGCGTCGGGACCGAGGGCGTACGCCGTCCCGTGGTCGAACGCACCGACGGCGGCCGGGAGATCGTCCGCTTCAGCTACAACCTGCTGACCACCGGCCAGTACGACCCGCCGGTCGACGCCAGCGTCGATCCCGCGGAACTGCCCCTCGGCAGCTTCGGCATCCACCTCGCCGAGCAGGCCGAGGCGTTCTTCCGGGAGCAGAAGCGGTCCGTGCTGATCCCGGAGGGCGCGGTCCTCGTCTGGGACAACCAGCGCATGGTGCACGCCCGTTCGGCCTACCGCGACGCCAAGCGGCACCTGACCCGCTACTGGATCGCCGCCCAGCACTGACCCGCCCGCACCGGCCGCCCGGCTCCGACCCTTCGGCGCCGGCCCGCCGGTGCCGACCGACCACCGCGACGCCGCGCCCGCGCCGGTACGCGGCGCCAGTACACGGCGCCGGTGCACGACGCACGGCGAACGACGCGGCGCGAAGGCGGCGCCGCCGCACCCGCGTCGGCCGTCGCGGTCGGCCCGCCGCCGCTCCACCGGGACCGCTCGCCCCGGTGGCGCGGCGCCGGGCCGCGTCGGCCGCGCCCCGGCGCCGTACTCCCGTGCGCCGCGGGCCGAAGCTCGTCGCCGCGGACGGCCGCCGCGCCGCGCGGGGGGCCGCCGCGCCCCCCGGGACACCCCTACCCCCAAGCGGGGCCCTGACCACCAAAGCCCCCCAACTCGTGGACAACGGGGAGGCGGGTG
>NZ_JBHWLC010000164.1:0-5927 GCF_042730635.1 Streptomyces sp. NPDC059917 | reverse complement strand
GCCCCAGACCCCGCGCCTCAAACGCCGGCGAGGCTGGATGGCGCGGCGGACCCAGGGCAGATCCGGCCCGGCGAGGCTGGATGGCGCGGCGGACCCCAGGGCAGACCCGGCCCGGCGAGGCTGGGATTGCGGCGAGGCTGGATGGCGCGGCGGACCCCAGGGCAGGTCCGGCCCGGCGAGGCTGGATGGCGCGGCGAACCCACGGCAGATCCAGCCCGGCGAGGCTGATCGGCGCGGCGGAGCCAGGGGGCAGATCCAGCCCGCCCGGCGATCGAGGGCCGCACCGGGGCGGACGGGGACGGCGACGTACGCTCCCTTTCGTGGAACACACGCCGAGCGACCCGCCCCCCGCCGCACCCATCAGGGTGCTCCTCGCCGACGACCAGGCCCTGCTGCGCAGCGCCTTCAAGGTGCTGGTCGACTCCGAGCCCGACATGGAGGTCGTCGGAGAGGCCGCCGACGGCGCGCAGGCCTACGCCCTGGCCCGCGAGCTGCGCGCCGACGTGGTCCTCATGGACATCCGGATGCCCGGCACCGACGGGCTCGCCGCCACCCGGATGATCAGCGCCGACCCGGAACTCTCCGGCGTGCGCGTGGTGATGCTGACGACCTTCGAGGTCGACGAGTACGTCGCCGCGGCCCTGCGCGCGGGCGCCTCCGGCTTCCTCGGCAAGGGCGCCGAGCCCGACGAGCTGCTGAGCGCCATCCGCATCGCGGTCGCCGGCGAGGCCCTGCTCTCCCCGGCCGCCACCAAGGGCCTCATCGCCACCTTCCTCGCCCAGGGCGGCGGCGCCCCGCCGACCGCCGCCGCGGGCGCCCACGCCGAACGGCTCGCCCTCCTGACCGGCCGCGAGCGCGAGGTCCTCGGCCTGGTCGCGGGCGGCCTGTCCAACGACGAGATCGGCATCCGGCTGGAGGTCAGCCCGCTCACCGTGAAGACCCACGTGAACCGCGCGATGGCCAAGCTCGGCGCCCGGGACCGGGCCCAATTGGTGGTCATCGCGTACGAATCGGGCCTCGTACGGCCCCGTTCCGAGTAGATCGGGGTACTCGGGCGTACTGCGGGCGCGGTACACGCGGGATAAGGACGGGACCTGCGGGCGACGTCCGGGCGCCGTGGCGGAGGAGAAGGTGGGACGACCCTCGCTCAACTCGCTCAACTCGGCAGAGAGATCTCACCCATGTCCTGGCTGTCCCGCTTCAGCCTTGCCCAACGGGCACTGATCGGCCTCGTGTCGATCGTCGCGCTCCTGTTCGGCGCCATTGCCATCCCCCAGCTCAAGCAGCAACTGCTGCCCTCCATAGAGCTGCCGATGGTGTCCATCCTCGCGCCGTACCAGGGCGCCTCGCCCGACGTGGTCGAGAAGCAGGTCATCGAACCGATCGAGGCCACCCTCAAGGGCGTCGACGGCATCACCGGCATCACCTCCACCGCCAGCGAGGGCAACGCCCTCATCACGGCCAAGTTCGACTTCGGCGACAGCGGCACCAAGCAGCTCGTCGCCGACGTCCAGCAGGCCGTCAACCGGGCCCGCGTCCGGCTGCCCGCCGACGTCGACCCGCAGGTCGTGGCCGGTTCCACCGACGACATGCCCACCGTCGTCCTCGCCGCCACCTCGGACAAGGACCAGCAGGCCCTCGCCGACCAGCTCCAGCGCAGCGTCGTCCCCGTCCTGGAGGACATCCCGGGCGTCGGCCAGGTCAGCGTCAACGGCGTCCAGGACCTCCAGGTCACCGTGACCCCGGACCGGGCGAAGCTGGCGGCCGCCGGCCTGGATACGGCCGCGCTCGCCAAGGGCCTGGAAGCGGGCGGCGCCACCATGCCCGCCGGTTCCTTCGACGAGGAGGGCAAGAACCGCACCGTCCGCGTCGGCGGCGGCTACACCTCCCTCGCCCAGCTGGAGGACCTCCGCCTGAGCGCGGGTACGCCCGGCGCCGCGAGCGGCAAGCCCGCGGTCCGCCTCGGCGACGTCGCCACCGTCAAGCAGGAGCCGGCCAAGGCCGTCTCCATCACCCGCACCAACGGCAAGCCCAGCCTGGCCGTCGTCCTCACGATGGACAAGGACGGCAGCTCCGTCGCCATCTCCGACGCCGTCAAGGAGAAGCTGCCCGAGCTGCGCACCGCCCTCGGCGCGGGCGCCGGCCTCACGATGGTCAGCGACAACGGCCCGGCCGTCGCCACCGCCATCTCCAGCCTCACCACGGAGGGCCTGCTCGGCCTGGTCTTCGCGGTGATCGTGATCCTGGTCTTCCTCGCCTCGATCCGCTCGACCCTGGTCACCGCGGTCTCCATCCCGCTGTCCATCGTGCTCGCGCTGATCGTGCTGTGGACCCGTGACCTGTCGCTGAACATGCTGACGCTGGGCGCGCTCACCATCGCCATCGGCCGCGTGGTGGACGACTCCATCGTGGTCCTGGAGAACATCAAGCGGCACCTGTCCTACGGCGAGGAGCGCGAGTCCGCGATCATCACCGCGGTCAAGGAAGTGGCCGGCGCGGTCACCTCCTCGACGCTCACCACCGTGGCCGTCTTCCTGCCGATCGGTCTGGTCGGCGGCATGATCGGCGAGCTGTTCAGCTCCTTCTCGCTCACCGTGACCGCGGCCCTGCTGGCCTCGCTGCTGGTGTCCCTGACCGTCGTACCGGTCCTGTCGTACTGGTTCCTCAGCGCCCCCAAGGGCGCGGACGGGGCAACCCTCACCGACCCGGCAGCCGTGGAAGCCGTCCGGCGGGCCGCCGAGGAGAAGGAGTCGCACAGCCGGCTCCAGACCTTCTACGTGCGGGTGCTGCGCTTCGTCGCGCGCCGCCGCCTGGCCACCGTGGCCGTCGCGTGCGTGCTCCTCGTCGCCACCTTCGCCATGGCCCCGCTGTTGAAGACCAACTTCTTCGACAAGGGCGAGCAGGACGTCCTGACCATCAAGCAGGCGCTGGCCCCCGGCACCTCCCTGTCCGCCTCCGACGAGGCGAGCCGCAAGGTGGAGAAGGTCCTGGCCAACGCGGCCGGCGTCAAGGACTACCAGGTCACCGTCGGCTCCTCCGGCTTCATGGCGGCCTTCGGCGGCGGTACGGGCACCAACCAGGCGTCCTACCAGGTGACCCTGAAGGACGCCAAGGACGGCGAGGCCGTCCAGAAGCGCATCGAGACCGACCTGGCCAAGCTCGACGGCATCGGCCGGACCACGGTCTCGGCGGGCGCCGCCTTCGGCAACACGGACCTCAGCGTGGTCGTCAAGGCGGGCGACGCCGGCGTCCTCGCCAAGGCCGCGGAGCAGGTCCGCGCCGAGGTCGCCAAGCTCAAGGACGTCAGCGACGTCCAGAGCGACCTCTCCCAGTCGGTGCCCCGCATCTCGGTCACCGCCAACGCCAAGGCCGCCGACGCGGGCCTGAACCAGGCCGCGATCGGCGGGATCGTCGCCCAGGCCGTCCAGGGCACCCCCGCGGGCAAGGCCTTCCTCGGCAACACCGAGCGCAACGTGGTCATCGCCTCCGGGCAGCCCGCCAAGACGCTCGCCGAACTCCAGGCGCTGCCGATCGGCCCGATCAAGCTCGGCGACGTCGCCGACATCAAGGTGGTCCCGGGCCCGGTCGCGATGACCCGGATCGACGGCGCCCGCGCCGCCACCATCACGGCCAAGCCGAACGGCGACAACACCGGCGCGGTCAGCACCGAACTCAGCGCCAAGCTCAAGGCCCTGGACCTGCCCGACGGGGCCACCGCCACCATCGGCGGCGTCTCCTCCGACCAGGACGACGCCTTCGGCTCGCTGGGCCTGGCCATGCTCGCGGCCATCGCGATCGTGTTCATGCTGCTGGTGGCGACCTTCCGCTCGCTCGTCCAGCCGCTGATCCTGCTGGTCTCCGTGCCCTTCGCGGCGACCGGCGCGCTCGGTCTGCTCCTGATCACCGGCACTCCGATGGGCGTGCCCGCGATGATCGGCATGCTGATGCTCATCGGCATCGTGGTGACCAACGCGATCGTCCTGATCGACCTGGTCAACCAGTACCGCGCCCAGGGCCTCGGGGTCGTCGAAGCCGTCGTCGAGGGCGGTCGACACCGCCTGCGCCCGATCCTGATGACGGCCCTGGCGACCATCTTCGCCCTGCTCCCGATGGCACTCGGCGTCACGGGCGGCGGCGGCTTCATCTCGCAGCCGCTCGCCGTGGTGGTCATCGGCGGCCTGGTCAGCTCCACCCTGCTGACCCTCCTCCTGGTCCCGGCCATCTACACGATGGTGGAACTGCGCAAGGAGCGCCGAGCGGCCAAGCGCGCGGCCAAGCGCACCCCCCGCCCGACGACCACCGCCCCCGCCACCAAGGACGACGAAACCCCCGTCAGGGTCTGACGGCCCGACCCCGTCGACGCGTTCGGGGCGACACGTCCAAGCGGCTCCCGAGACCTGCCCGTTGGTCTCGGGAGCCGCCGCCGTACGGGCCCCCGCGCGGCCGCGGCGAGGTCGCGCGGGGGTCGCCGGGAGGCCCTCGTACGGCCTTCGTACGGCCTTCGCGGCAGTGGCTGCAATGTCCGATGACGTAGGATTTCGGGGCCCGGACCGACTGCCCGGCCCGACCGCCCGGTCCCTCCATCCCCTCCGTTAAGGACTACGTTGAGCGCGATATCCGCCCCGCCCACGGACACCGTGAGGCCGTCGGGTCAGCAGGGTCGGCCAGTGAAGGAGCCGGGAGGCGCGGGGTCGTGGGTGCGTCACCACGCCAACCGGTTCGGCCCGGCGCTCGCCGTGTACACCACGGTGAAGCTGAGTGGCTTCGCCTTCTTCATGTACCTGCTGCACTTCTCCGCCGAGTACCGGAAGAAGCCCGTCGGCACCGGCGGCGGCGCCCGGCCGTGGGACGTCCTGAGCACCTGGGACGGCGCGTACTACCTGGACATCGCCGCCAACGGCTACCACCCGCAGGTGTTGGGCCCGGGCATCGAGGTCGTCCCCAACTCCTCCGCGTTCTTCCCGCTCTACCCGGGCCTGATGCGCGGTGCGTCGGAGATCACGGGCCTGGGCGTGTACGGCGGGGGCATCCTCGTCTCGGTGCTGGCGTCCCTGTTCGCCGCCGCCGGCATCTACGCGGTGGTCTCGCTGCTGAGCACGCCCAGGGCGGGCGTCGTCGCGGCCGGGCTCTGGGGCCTGTTGCCCGCCTCCGGCGTCGAATGGGCGGTGTACACCGACTCGCTGTTCGTGGCCCTGGCGGCGTGGGCGTGCTACTGCGTCATGACCCGGCAGTGGATCTCGGCGGGCGTGCTCGCGCTGATCAGCGGCTTCAGCAGGCCGACGGCGGCGGCGGTCATCGCGGCCGTCGGACTGGCGGCGCTGGTCGCCCTGTTCAGGCGCCGGGACGGGATCGCCCGCCCGTTGACCGCCATGCTCATCGCCCCGTGGGGGTTCATCGGCTACATCCTCTGGGTGGGCTACAAGATGAACGACCTCGGCGGCTACTTCAAGATCCAGCGCGCGTGGGAGCACTACTTCGACGGTGGCGCGTTCATGCTGAAGGCCATCCCCGAGATCATGATCGGGCGGTACCACTACCTGTGGGCCTGGGGCATCGCGGACATCTTCAGCCTCCTCATGCTGGTCGCCCTCCCCGTGCTGCTGATCCTCTTCTTCCGGCTCCGGCCGCCCCTGGTCCTGATCGTCTTCACGCTGCTGACGATCGCCTCCACCGTCACGAGCCAGCAGATCGTCTCCAACGTGCCGCGCTACCTGCTGCCGGCGTTCCCGCTGTGGATCGCCCTGGCGATCCCGCTGAGCAGGCTCAAGTGGACCTCGCTGGCGCCGATCATGTTGATCATGGGTGTCGCCGCGGGCTGGTACGGGGGCTTCGTCACCTTCCAGCTCGGAACGCCGTAGCGGTTCACCCGGTCGCGCTTCCGTATCGACGCGGAAAGGGCCGCCCGCCCCCCACGTGGGGGGCGGGCG
>NZ_JBHWLC010000163.1:0-5999 GCF_042730635.1 Streptomyces sp. NPDC059917 | reverse complement strand
CGCGCGGCCTGGCGGCGCGGCGAGGAGGTCTTCGCCGAGATCGCCCTGCCCGACGAACAGCGCGCGGACGCCGCCCGCTTCGGGCTGCACCCCGCCTTGCTCGACGCGGCCCTGCACGCCGTCCTCGCGGGCGGCTTCTTCCCCGCCGACGGCTCCGGCATCCGGCTCCCCTTCTCCTGGCAGGGCGTCACCCTCCAGGCCACCGGAGCCCCCGTGCTGCGCGTCGCCGTCACCCCCGCGGGCGCCGACACCGTCGCGCTGACCGTCGCCGACGGCGCCGGGGCGCCGGTGGCCACCGTCGACCAGCTCGTGTGGCGCTCCGCCGACCCCGGTCGGATCGGCGGTACGTCCGTGGGCGAGGCCCTGCTGCGCGTCGACTGGTCCGCCGTGGCCCCCGCCGACACGGGCACCGCGCCCCCCGCCTGGAGCCTGCTCGGCGCCGACCCCTTCGGCCTGGCCCCCCGCGCGGGTGCCCGCTACGCCGACGTGGCCGCCCTCGCCGAAGCCGTCGAGGGCGGTGCGGTCCCGGCCGGGCCGGTCCTCGTCGCCCTGGCGGCGCCGCCGGACGGGACCGATCCGGTCGCCGCCGTGCACCACGCGGTGCGGGAGGCGCTGGGCCTCGTACAGTCCTGGCTGGCCGACGAGCGGCTCGCCGGGCTGCGGCTCGGCCTCGTCACGCGGGGCGCGGTCGCCGCGCCCGGCGCCGAGGACCTGACCGACCTCGCCAACGCGCCGGTGTGGGGACTCATCCGCTCGGCGCAGGCCGAGAACCCGGGCCGGTTCCTGCTGGCGGACCTGGACGCCGACGAGCGGTCCGCCGCCGTCCTGTCCGCGGCCCTCGCCGGGGACTCCTCCCAACTGGCACTGCGAGGCGGGGAGATACTCGTCCCGCGCCTCGCCCGGGCCGCGACCTCCAAGGCCCTCGTCCCGCCGCCGGGCCGCCCCTGGCGGCTCGACGTGGTCGGCCAGGGCATGCTCGAATCGCTCACCCTGGTGCCCTGCGACGAGGTCGAGGCCCCGCTGCTCCCGCACGAGGTCCGGGTCGCCGTCCGCGCCGCGGGCCTGAACTTCCGCGACGTGCTGATCGCCCTCGGCGTGCACCCCGGCGACGCCAACATGGGCGAGGGCTCCGGCGTGATCACCGAGGTCGGCAGCGAGGTCACCGGGCTCGCCCCCGGCGACCGGGTGCTCGGCATGCTGCCCGGCGCGTTCGGCCCGCTCGCGGTCGCCGACGCCCGCTGGGTCGTCAAGGCCCCCCAGGGCTGGTCCTACGAACAGGCGGCCTCCGTCCCGATCGTCTTCGGCACCGCCTACTACGGCCTGGTCACCCTCTCCGACGTCCAGCCGGGCGAGTCCGTGCTCATCCACGCGGCCGCGGGCGGCGTCGGCATGGCCGCCGTCCAGCTCGCCCGCCACCTGGGCGCCGAGGTGTTCGGCACGGCCTCCACCGGCAAGTGGGACACCCTGCGCGCCTCCGGGCTGGACGACCGGCACATCGCCAACTCCCGCACCCTCGACTTCGAGCACGAGTTCCGCCGGGCCACCGACGGCCGCGGCATCGACGTCGTCCTCGACTGCCTCGCCAACGAGTTCGTCGACGCGACCCTGCGCCTGATGGCCGAGGGCGGCCGCTTCGTCGAGCTCGGCAAGGTCGACATCCGGGACACCGACGAGGTCGCGCGCGCCCACCCCGGCATCGACTACGGGGCCTTCGACCTGATCCAGATCGCGCTGCACCAGCCCGACCTCTACCAGGAGATCCTCCGCGCCCTCGTCGACCTCTTCGACCGCGGCGCGCTCGGCCCGATCCCGGTCCGCGCCTGGGACATCCGGGAGGCCCCCGACGCCTTCCGCTTCCTCAGCCAGGCCAAGAACATCGGCAAGATCGTCCTCACCATGCCGCCGGTGTGGGACCCCGAGGGCACGGTCCTCGTCACCGGCGCCACCGGCACGCTCGGCGGCCTCGTCGCCCACCACCTGGTCGCCGAACACGGCCTGCGCCACCTGCTCCTCGTCAGCAGGCGCGGGCCCCGGGCCCGGGGCGCCGCCGAACTGGTCGCCTCCCTGACCGCGCTCGGCGCCAGCGCCGAGGTCGTGGCCTGCGACGTCACCGACCGGGCGGCCCTGGCCGCGCTCCTGGAGTCCGTACCCGCCGAGCGCCCGCTGCGCGCGGTCGTGCACACCGCGGGCGTCCTCGACGACGGACTCGTCGGCGCGCTCACCCCCGAACGGCTCGCCGACGTACTGCGGCCCAAGGTCGACGCGGCCTGGAACCTGCACGAACTCACCCGGGACGCGGACCTGTCCCACTTCGTCCTCTACTCCTCGGTGATGGGCGCCCTGGGCAACGCCGGGCAGGGCAACTACGCCGCGGCCAACGTCTTCCTCGACGCCCTCGCCCACCACCGGCACGCCCAGGGCCGACCGGCCTCCTCGCTGGCCTGGGGCTTCTGGGACGAGCGCAGCGACATGACGGGCGAACTCGACGAGGTCGACATGGCCCGGATCGCCCGCTCCGGGCTCGTACCGCTCGCTTCCGACGAGGGCATGGCCCTCTTCGACGCGGCCACCGCGCTCAGCGACCCCGCCCCCGTGACCGCCCGCCTCGACCTCGGCCGCCTCGGCGCCCGGGCCGCGAGCGGCACCCTGCCCGAGGTGCTGGGCGCCCTGGTGCGGGTCCGTACCCGCCGCGCCGCGACCGCGGGAGCGGCGGGCGGCGGAGCCAAGGACCGGCTGGCGGCGCTGCCCGCCGCCGACCGCGACCGGGTGCTGATGGACCTCGTGCGCGAACACGCGGCCACCGTCCTCGGCCACGCCTCGCCCGCCGCGATCCAGGCCGAGGCCAAGTTCAAGGAACTCGGCTTCGACTCGCTCTCCGCCGTCGAACTGCGCAACCGGCTCAACGAGGCCACCGGCCTGCGGCTCTCCTCCACCGCCGTCTTCGACTACCCGACCCCCAGCGCGATGGTGGGCTACCTGCGCGGCGAGCTCTTCGGCGCGGACGACGCCGACGGGAGCGCCGCCGCTCCGCTGCCCGTCCCGGTCCGCGCGACCGGCACCGGCCACGAACCGGTCGCCGTCGTCGGCATCGGCTGCCGCCTCCCCGGCGGCGCGGACACGCCCGAAGCGCTCTGGCGGCTGGTCGCCGACGGGGTCGACGCGATCGGCAAGATGCCCGAGGACCGCGGCTGGGACACCGAGAACCTGTACGACCCGGACCCCGACCGGTCCGGCAAGAGCTACGCCGTCGAGGGCGGCTTCCTCTACGAGGCGCCGCAGTTCGACGCCGAGTTCTTCGGGATCAGCCCGCGCGAGGCGCTGGCCATGGACCCGCAGCAGCGCCTCCTCATGGAGGTCGCGTGGGAGGCCTTCGAGCGCGCGGGCATCCTGCCCGGCGAGTTGAAGGGCAGCCAGGCCGGCGTGTTCATCGGCGCGCTGTTCCAGGAGTACGGGTCCCCGCTGCACGGCGCCGACGAGAAGGTCGACGGGTTCCGCCTGACTGGCAAGACCACCAGCGTGCTCTCCGGCCGCATCGCCTACTTCCTGGGCCTGGAGGGCCCGGCCATCACCGTCGACACGGCCTGCTCCTCCTCGCTGGTCTCCCTGCACCAGGCCGCCCAGGCCCTGCGCCAGGGCGAATGCTCCCTGGCCCTGGCCGGCGGCGTCTCGGTCCTGGCCACCCCCGGGATCTTCGCCGAGTTCAGCCGCCAGCGCGGCCTGGCCGCCGACAGCAGGATCAAGGCCTTCGCCGCGGGCGCCGACGGCACCGGCTGGGGCGAGGGCGTCGGCGTCCTGGTCCTGGAGCGGCTCTCGGACGCGGAGCGCAACGGGCATCCGGTGTTGGCGGTGATCCGGGGCAGCGCGGTCAACCAGGACGGTGCGAGCAACGGTTTGACGGCGCCGAACGGGCCTTCGCAGCAGCGGGTGATCCGGCAGGCGTTGTCGAACGCGGGGCTGACCGGTGCGGACGTGGACGTGGTCGAGGCCCACGGCACGGGCACCAAGCTGGGTGACCCGATCGAGGCGCAGGCGCTGCTGGCGACCTACGGGCAGGACCACAGCGGCGACGCTCCGCTGTGGCTCGGCTCGTTGAAGTCGAACATCGGCCACACCATGGCCGCCTCCGGCGTCGCCAGCGTCATCAAGATGGTCATGGCCCTGCGCAACGGCGTCCTGCCGCAGACGCTCAACGTGGACGCGCCCACCCCGCACGTGGACTGGGAGCAGGGCGCCGTCTCGCTGCTGACCGAGGCCCGGCCCTGGCCCGAGCGCCCGGACCGGCCGCGCCGCGCGGCGGTGTCCTCCTTCGGCATCAGCGGAACCAACGCCCACCTGATCCTGGAGTCGGCCCCGGCCGCCCCGACACCGCCGCAGACCGCGCCCGAGCCGGAGACCGCGCCCGCCGAGGTCCCCTGGGTGCTGTCCGCCCGTACCGAGGGGGCGCTGCGCGAACAGGCCGCCAAACTGGCCGCGTTCGTGAAGGAGCGCCCCGCGCTCGCGCCCGGGCCGGTCGGCCGGTCGCTGGCCGTCGGCCGGACCGCCTTCGAGCGGCGCGCGGTCGTTCTCGGCTCCGGCCGCGAGGAGCTGCTCGGCTCGCTGTCGGCCCTCGCGGCGGGGGACACCGCCCCCGGAGTGATCACCGGTGATGCGGTGGTGGGGAAGACGGTGTTCGTGTTTCCGGGGCAGGGTTCTCAGTGGTTGGGGATGGCGCGGGAGTTGTTCGTGTCGTCGGAGGTGTTCGCGGCGCGGTTGACGGAGTGTGGTGAGGCTCTGTCGGGGTTCGTGGAGTGGGATTTGTTGGATGTGTTGGTGTCCGGGGGTGGGGTGTCGGAGGGGTTGTTGGAGCGGGTTGATGTGGTGCAGCCGGCGTTGTGGGCGGTGATGGTGTCGTTGGCGGAGGTGTGGCGTTCGGTGGGTGTGGTGCCGGATGCGGTGGTGGGGCATTCGCAGGGTGAGATTGCGGCTGCGTGTGTGTCGGGTGCGTTGAGTGTGGTGGATGCGGCGCGGGTGGTGGCGTTGCGGAGTCGGGCGATCGGTGTGTTGGCGGGGCGGGGTGGGATGGTGTCGGTGGCTTTGCCGGTGGCGGATGTGCGTCCGTATGTGGCGGAGTTTGTGGATGAGGTGGCTGTGGCGACGGTGAATGGTCCGTCGTCGACGGTGGTGTCGGGTGGTTCTGCGGCGTTGGACGTGTTGATGGAGCGGTGGGCGGGGGAGGGGGTGCGGGCGCGGCGGATTCCGGTGGACTATGCGTCGCATTCTCCGCATGTGGAGGGGATTCGGGAGGAGGTGGTGCGGGTTCTGTCTCCGGTGGTGCCGGTGTCGTCGTCGGTGGCGTTCTATTCGACGGTTGATGTGGGTGTGGTGGATACGGTTGGTTTGGATGGGGGGTATTGGTTCCGGAATTTGCGGCAGACGGTGGAGTTCGAGGCGACGGTTCGTGCGTTGTTGGCGGATGGGTTCACGGGGTTCGTGGAGTGCAGTCCACATCCGGTGTTGACGGTGGGGTTGCAGGAGACGTTCGATGCGGTGGGTGTGGAGGGTTCCGCGGTGGCGGTGGGTTCGCTGCGGCGGGGTGAGGGTGGTTGGGGTCGGTTCCTGGAGTCGGCGGGGCAGGCGTTCGTGCGGGGTGTTCCGGTGGATTGGAGCCGGGTGGTCGCGGAGGCGGGCCGGGTCGAGCTGCCGACGTACGCCTTCCAGCACCAGCACTACTGGCTGGCACCCCACGCTCCCACCGCCACGGCCGCGGACCTCGGCATCGGCGCCCCCGAACACCCCCTGCTCAGCGCGGCCCTCGAGCTGCCCGGGTCGGACGCGGTCCTGCTCACGGGACGGCTCTCGGCGCGATCGCAACGCTGGCTCACCGACCACGCCCTGGCCGAGCGGACCGTACTGCCCGGCACGGCCTTCGTGGAGCTGGCGCTGCGCGCCGGTGACGAGGTCGGCTGCGACCGGATAGGCGAGCTGACCCTGCTCGAACCGCTGGTGCTGCCCGAACGCGG
>NZ_JBHWLC010000162.1:0-6363 GCF_042730635.1 Streptomyces sp. NPDC059917 | reverse complement strand
GGGCGGAGGAGCCCGCCCCGGCCGCACCGGCCCCGGTGTCCGTCAGGGGGTGAAGGTCCAGCGCTGCGCCGCGGCGCCCGTGCAGGCGGCCAGGCCGAGCGTGGTCCCGTTGGCCGTGGCGGAGCCGGTCGGGACCAGGCACCGACCGGCGGTGCGCAGGCTGCCGTCCGGCCCCTGTTGCCAGTTCTGCGCGGCCGGGACCGGGGCGGGGGCGCAGGCCCGTACGGTCACGGCGCCGGTGGCCCCGGCCGTCGAGTCGAGGCAGACCCCGCCGAGCCCGGTGAGCCTGCCGTCGCCCTGCAGGCTCCAGTGCTGGTTGGGCCCGCCGTGGCAGGTGTACAGCGTGGGCTCGGTGCCCGGTGCGGTGGCGCTGTGCGGCAGGTCCGCGCAGCTGCCCGAGGCGCCGTTGACCAGGGTGGCGTCGGTGGGCAGCGGCGCGGGCCGCCCGGTGAGGGTGATCTCAGCCGCACTGGTCCAGGGCCCGCGGCCGCCCGCTTCGGTGAGCGCCTTCAGCCGCAGGTAGCGGCCGGTCTTCGCGGCCAGCGGTACGGTCTTGGCCGCCGCGGTGTCGGCGAGCGTCCCGGTGGCCACCGGGGCGCCCCAGTCGGTGGTGCTGTCGGAGACGTACACCTCGTAGCCGCCGATCCGGCCGTTGCTCCCGCCGTCCTGGCGGGGCAGGTAGCCGAGGCCGTCCAGCGCGTAGCGGGCGCCGAGGTCGATGCGGATCTCGTGCGGCAGCGCCGCCGGGGTGCCGGAGGACCAGGCGGTGTGCCAGAGGGTGGCCGGGTTGCCGTCGAAGGCGTTGGTGGCGGCGCCGTTCTCGCCGCTCGTCTCCTGGCTGTCCGCGGAGATCAGGGACCACCCGGCCTGCGGGACGGGGGTGGCGGAGGTGGGGATCGGCTGGGCCGCGGGGAGCGTCGTACCGGTGGCGGAAACGGTGAAGGCCGCGGACTTCGTCCCGGTCTTGACCCACAGCACGCCCGCCCGGTCGGCCGGGTCGAAGAACCATCCGGTCGTCGCCGCGTCGTAGGCGCTCTTGGAGCCGAGGCGGGTGAGGGCGGCGCCGTCCGCGGTGACGGTGGCGGGGGCCGATGCCACGTGGAGGGTGAACTCGTAGCCGCGGGAGGCGGGCTTGCCCGCGTAGCTGCCGGTGGGGGCGCCGACGGAGACCGTGACGGTGCCGGAGCCGCTGGTCGGCGCGCTGACGTCGACCTGCTGGTGGGCGAAGGCGCCGTTCTGGTGGGCGCGGGTGAGGCCGTCGTCCTCGTAGAGGGAGAAGGCGGAGTCGCCGCGCGGGGTGATGTCGTAGGTGAGGGTGGAGACCGGCTTCTCGCCGGAGTAGTTCATCTGGGGCCACATCGGCACGATGGCTCCGCCCTTGACGAACAGGGGCAGGGTGTCGAGGGGGGCCGCGTAGCCGTTCAGCCAGCCCGGTCCGGCGTAGGTCTTGCCCGTCCAGTAGTCGGTCCAGGTCCCGGCGGGGAGGTAGATCCCGTCGCGGACGGCGGTGTCGGAGACGACCGGGGCGACGAGGAAGGAGTCCCCCGCCATGAACTGGCCGCTGGTGAGGTTGCCGCGGGCCACCGGGTCGTCGGGATAGTCCAGGACCATGGCGCGGGTGCTGGGGACGCCGGTGTCGTGGGCGACGGAACTCATCGTGTAGAGGTACGGCATCAGCCGCATCTTGAGCTGGAGGTACTTGCGGTTGATGGACAGATAGGGCTCGGCGAACCGCCAGGGCTGCTTGTCCTGGTAGCCGGTGCTCGGGCCGGTCGCGCCCCACCCCGACATGGTCATGAAGGCCGGGGTGAAGGCCTTCCACTGGAGGTCGCGGGCGTAGGTCTTGGGGCTGCCGCCGAAGATGCCGTCGACGTCCCCCGAGGCGTAGTTCAGGCCGGAGAGCCCGGCGCCCGCGATGGCGGGAACGTGCCAGCGCATGTCGTCCCAGGTGCCGTTGGTGTCCCCGGTCCAGACGACGGCGTTGCGCTGGGTGCCCGCCCAGCCGTCGACGGTCCACACGTAGCGGCGGGCGTCGGAGTTCTTCTCGATGCCGTCGACGGCCTGCTGGACACCGGTGAAGGCGGTCTTGTAGCCGCCGCCGATCCAGGCGACGTCCGTCTTGACGCCCCGGCTGCCCGCCACGGACACCTCGTCCTTGATGGAGCCGAGGCCGGTGGAGGTCCACAGTCCGGTCTGGAAGCCCTTGGCCTTCAGGGCGTCGACGGTGGACTTGAGGGGCGCGGTGTAGCCGCAGCCGTAGCCGTCGTTGGGCAGGAACCAGCCGGAGGGCATGTCGGCGGCGCGGGCGTCGGTCGCGTAGCCGACGACGTCCGGGGTGGTCTGGTGGCGCAGCCTGTCGTGGTCACCCTGGTACGCGGGGTTGGAGGCGTTGAAACAGTCGGCGTTGCCGAGTTCGAAGCCCCACAGGGGCGCCATGAACGGCTTGCCGCTGACGTCGGTGTACGCGTCGAGCACGGACTTGAGGGAATCGCCGGTGAAGTACCAGGCGTCGAAGCGCTTCTCGTTGTGGGCCAGCGTGCTCGGAGAGTTGAAGGCGTACGAGCCCGGGGCCCAGGTGTTGCGCATGACGCCGTAGTTGTTGGTCGACATGTAGAAGGGCGCGGGGCTGGCGTTGTCGTTCTCCCGCCACTTGTTGTCCACCGCCACCGGCACCGTCTTGCCGCGCAGGGCCCACTCCCCCAGCCGCAGGCCGGTTCCGTAGAACTGCTCGTCGGCGCCGCGGGCCAGGTACTGGGTGGTCTGGCCGGCGGTCCAGCTGGTCGGCTGGGACTCCTGCCAGACGAGGGTGGTGTTGTCGGCCCGGTAGACGGAGAACTGCAACGGCGCCTTGTTCACCCGGATCGAGACGGAGCCGGCGGTGGAGCCCGTGGTGATCCTGTAATAGCCGCCGGCGTCGGTGTAGGTGGCGTTCACCGGGCCGAAGTCGGTGGTGGGGGCCAGGTCGGAGCCCGCCGGATCGTTGGTGAAGGCGCCGTCCGGGGAGAGCCAGAGCCGGAACACGTCGGCCCGCGCGACCACCACGCGGACCTTGGCGCCGCTGGTGGAGGTCACGGTGAAGGTGTTCGCGGACTGACTTATTCCGGTGGCGTTGCCGGCCGTGGAGGCGGCTGCGGCGGGCGCGGCCTCGGCCGGGGCCGCCGGTCCCGCGGCGGCCAGGCCCGCCACGGCGAGGGCGCCGGCAAGGAGCGCGGCGAGGTGGGCGCGGCGCCGGGGCGGGGTCCCGCCGGAGCGCCGCCGGGTGCGCCGGAACAGGGGTGGGAGCGGTGGCAGGAGGTGGGGGGCGAGTCTCATGGGGCAGCTCCTCGTGCGGTCCGGGAAACGGACACAGCTCTTTGGCATGCACCGGGCAACATAGCGCGCCCACAGGGTTCGCGTGAAGGAAGATGCTCGAAGTGACGCATTATCGCGCAGCTTCGAGCACGCGCCGCCGACTGAACACGGCTCACCGTTCGCACGTTTCATACCCGTTGGTGGCGAACCGCGGTATTCGACCCGGCCTCTCCTACCGTGACGCCAGACCGTGACGACCGGACCGGTCGACGCACAACACGGCGACGAGGCAACAGGAGTGGCCCCATGGAACACCGCACACCACCGGCCCCGGAACCGGAAGCGACACCGGCGCCGGCGCCACGCAGGACGCTCCGGCGCCGCTGGATCGGCGCCGTGGCCGCGGTCGTGCTGGCGGGCGGCGCGGTCGGATGCGCGCTGGCGTACGACGACGTGTTCTCGGACACGGGCGACGTCGTCCGCTTCGACCAGGACCAGGACCAAGGCCAGGGCCAGAACCAGGACCAGGGCCAGGGCCGACTACCGGTCCGGGCCGGCAACCCGGCGGCCGTCCCGGCCGATCCGCTGACCCTGATGCCGACCGGACCCCGGCCGGAGCTGCGGATCGCCGCCACCGTCCCCGAGGACGGCACCAAGGTCATGGTCACGACCCTGGAGGGGAAGAAGTCCGGTTTCACCGGAAAGGTCTGGCTGTGGGTGCCCCCGCAGTACAAGGAACCCCGTTACGCACACAGCGGGTTCCCCGTGATGATCGCCCTGCCGGGCGGCCCCGGGTACCCGAACAACTACTGGATGGACCCGCACCTCAAGCTGGAGGCCAGCATCTCCAAGTGGTCGCGGGAGGGCAGCAGCCTGCCCTTCATCCTGGCCATGCCCGTCCTGAACCCGCAGACCGACAGGGACGGCCTCTACTGGGACGGGAGCGACATCCCCGGCCAGCCCAAGATGGGCACCTGGCTGACCGAGGACGTGCCGGACCTGGTCCGCGCCACCTTCCGCACCATCGCCTCGCGCGACGGGTGGGCCTTCATGGGCAGTTCCTCGGGCGGTTTCGCGGGGCTCAAGGCGGTGCTGCAGAAGCCGGACCAGTTCAAGGCCGTGATCGCCGGAGGACCCGACATCGTTCCCGACTCCCGGCTGTGGAACGGACACCCTCGGGAGAAGGCGCAGAACAGCCCTCCGGAGCTCGCGCAGAAGCTGCTGGACCGCCAGGGCCCCGAGGTCTACCTGGGCTTCCAGGTCGGCACCAAGGGCAGCGACATCCGCAACCGGCCGCCCATCGAGAGGTTCATCAAGCAGTACGGGGTCGGCCCGGTCAAGACGAAGTTCCGGGTCGACGAGGGCGGCGGGCACGACGCCTACAGCTACGTCCCCGGCATGTACGACGGCGGCCTGATCCAGTGGATCAGCCAGCACATGCGGGGACCGCTCCCGACCGCCTAGCGCCGTCCCGGCACCGGGGCGGTCGGGACGACGGTCGGGTCAGCTGCCTTCGGTGATCGCCGGGGCGGGCTCGTTCTTGTAGTTGGCCGCCCCGAAGTTGGCCTTGACGAACTTCTCCCAGGACCCGTCCTGCTCCATCTTGCGCAGCGCGGCGTTGATCTTCTTCTGGAGCTCCTTGTCGCCCTTCTTGATCCCGATGCCGTAGTTCTCCTTGCTCAGGTTCAACCCGGCCAGCTTGAACTTGCCCTGGTTGCCCTCCTGCGCGGCGTACCCGGCGAGGATCGTGTTGTCCGTGGTCAGCGCGTCGAGCTGGCTGTCCTGGAGGGCGACGAGGCACTCGGAGTAGCCCGGCAGCTCCAGCAGCTCCGCCTTGGGGGCGAGGTTGCTCTTGACGTTCTCGGCGGAGGTGGAGCCGGTCACCGAGCAGAGCTTCTTGTGGTTGAGGTCCTCGGCCTTGGTGATGTCGGCCTGGGAGGAGCGGACCAGCAGGTCCTGGTGGGCCAGGAAGTAGGGTCCGGCGAAGTCGACCTTGGCCTTGCGCTTGTCGTTGATCGAATAGGACGCCGCGACGAACTTGACCTCATTGAACTGGATCAGCAGTTCCCGGTCGGCGCTGAAGACCTGCTTGAACTCGATCTCGCTGGGCTTGTAGCCCAGTTCCTTGGCCACGTAGCGGGCGACGTCCACGTCGAACCCGGAGAACGTGCCGTCCGCCGCCCGGTACCCGAGGCCGGGCTGATCGAACTTGATCCCGATCGGGATCGTGTGTTTGGCGTCGTCGTTCCCGCCGCACCCGGAGGTGGTCAGGGCTAGGGCGATCGTTGCGGCGACCGCACCGGCCTGTGAAACCTTCATGCTGGACTCTCTCCGATGGTAACGGCTTGCTTGGAGAAGCTAGAAAGCCCGTGAGCACAGCGTCACTACATCTGAGCGAAACTTGAGGATAACGATCCGGTCGGGCGCGAAGATCCCCGTGACAGCATGACGGGGTACGGGGGCAACGCACATGACCTGGAGGGGGAGTTCGGTGAGTGGAGTACGCAAGAGTCTGGCCCGGGTGGAGGTGGCGCTGAAATGGGACCCCAGCGCGTCCGGTGAGCCCGCGAACGACCTCGACATCATCGCGGCGGTGTACGCGGAGGGTGACCTGAGGGGCACGCCCGAGTACGTCGTCCATTTCGACCATCGGGCCCCCGACGGCACCGTCACCCTGAACCGGGACAGCCGCACCGGCCAGGGATTCGGCTTCGACGAGGTGATGACCCTCGAACTCGACCGGATGTCGGAGCGGCTGCGCCGCGTGGTCGTGGGCGTGGTCATCCAGGACGACGACGGCTCGAAGACCTTCGGCGACATCGGCGGCATGGCCCTGCGGATCCGCGAGGGGTACGTCGACCTCGTCGCCGAGGGCCCGGTCGCGGGCGTGGCCGGCGCCACGGCGGCCACGGTCGCGGTGTTCACGCGGGACGCGGGGGGCGCCTGGTCCCTGGACGCGGCCGTGCACGGCTCGACGGCCGGTCCGGACGAGTACCTGCGGACCATGGGCGACACCCCGGGGGCCGGTGCCTGAAACGGACGCGGACCGGGTGGCGGCCGCTCCTGCTGGAG
>NZ_JBHWLC010000161.1:0-6545 GCF_042730635.1 Streptomyces sp. NPDC059917 | reverse complement strand
GGGGGGGGGGGGCCCCCCCCCCCGGGGGGGGGCCCCCCACGCCCGTTTCCGCGTCGGCTACTCGCCCTTCGGGTGCAGCCGGTGGGGACCGGCGGCCGGCTCCGTGCGGAGCTTCTCGTGCAGTTCCCTGCTCGCGTCGCTGAGCCGCGGCGGACCGTTGTGCGGGGCGGGAACGCCCGCGACGGTGGCCCCGGGAGCGGGCACCGGCTCGTACCGCGTGGGCGCCGTCACGGCCGTGTAGGCGGTCGCCGCCGCGATCGCCGCCGTCAGCCCGACGACCGCGCGGGTCCAGAAGCGGGTGCGGTGCTCCGAGGTGCGCCGGACGTCCGCCGCCGGACGCGGTTCGAGGGACACGGCGGGCGCGAGCGAGCCCAGCCGTTCGCGCAGCAGCGCCGACTGCTTCTCCGGCGCTACGTCGACCAGCTCGGGCAGCCGGTCGGCCAGCTCGGCATGCGCGTTGACCAGCCGGTTTCCGGCGGTCGGGGTGCTGGCCTCGGTCTCGGCGGCGGTGTCCGGGAGGTCGAGGCCGATGCCGTCGTAGAGCAGCACGGTGCGCCGGTGGGCGGGGGGCAGCGACAGCATCGCGTCCATGAGGATGCGGTCGGCGGGCTCGGCCGGCGGCTGGTCGGGGTGCCGGTGCGCCCGCCCGAGCCGGTGCCAGGGGGAGAGCGCGTACTCGTACGCCGCCGCGCGCACCCATCCGACGGGATCGGGGTCGGTGGCGACCTCGGGCCACTGCTGCCAGGCCTGGTGGAAGGCGCGCTCGACGGACTCGCGGGCGAGGGCGCGGCGCCCGGTGAGCAGGTACGTCTGCCGTACGAGGGCGGGCGCGGCGTAGCCGTAGAGCGCGTCGAAGGCTTCGGCGGGGGCGAGGGGCGTCGGCTCCGGCCGGTCCCCGGTTCCGGGCGCGGCGGGGTCGGAGTCGGCCGCGGCGGCCGGTTCCGGCGCGGCGTCCGGCGCCGGGTCGGGCCGGGCGGCGGGAGCGGGAGCGGCTGCCGGAGCGGTCGGCTCCGGGGGGTGGGCGGGGGCGGCCGGGGCCGGGTGGGGGGACCGGTGCCCGGTGGGGGCGGCGGCCCTGGCCTCGTGCCCCGGCGACCCGGCGGGGGGCTTCGCGGCCCGCTTGGCGGCGGCCTTGGGCCGGGTCTGGGCCGCGGCGGGCCGCGCCGCGCCACCGGCCTTGGCGAAGGCCCGTACCGCCCCGGCGACGCGGAGGGCGGCGCCGGGCGTCCCGGCCGCGGAGTTGTGCACGGGATCGCCCGCGGCGCCGGTCGGGGGGATGCGGGAGCCGTCGCCGCCGCCCTCCTCGGCCGCGTCCGCCCCGGTCAGCAGCTTGACGTAGGCCTCGCGCTTGCGGCCCCGGGGGGCCGTGCGGCCGGTCTCCCAGGAGCGGACCGTGGAGGGGGTCACGCCGACGGCGGTGGCGACGTCGTCATGGGTCAGCTCGGCCGCCTCGCGCAGTCTGCGGCGTTCCTTCGGGGAGGGAAGGACCAGCTCCGAGGTCGTCTCGACGCTTTGTGTCATGCCACACTCCCCGCGACCCGGCAGTCCTGGGCGAAAAAGTACATAAACGTATATTGAGCGACACCACGGGCATTCGCCTGTTACCCGCCCATAGCGCGTGTCGTTGGCACCATGGCGGGGTGACCCAAGTGACCGAACGCGGGACGTCCTTGCCGGCGGCGCCGCGCTCAGGAGGGCGGCGCCGTTCCCCGGCGGCCGCCGCGTGCGTGCTGGGCGGGGCCGTGGCCGCCGGACTGGGGCTCGGCTGCGTCGCCGTCCTCGTCATCGTGCTGTGGATCAGCTCGCCGTACCCCGACAGCGGCCCCGGCGGGGCCCTGCACGTGGCGGCCGGGCTGTGGCTGCTCGCCCACGGGACCGAGCTGATCAGGTACGACACCTTGTCCGGGGTGCCGGCGCCGGTGGGGATCACTCCCTTGCTGCTGCTGGGCCTGCCCATCCTCCTCATGCGGCGGGCGGCGCGGCTCGCGACCGACGACGGGGGCGGCGGCGAGGACGGCGCCGGAGCGGCCGGGGGCGAGGTGCTGTCCGCCGGAACGGTCTTCGCCGCGGTGCTCTGCGGCTACCTCGCCGTCGGGGCGGGCGCCACCGTGTACGCGGCCCGCGGGCCGGTGCCCGCCGATCCGCTCAGCGCGGCCTGGCACGTGCCGCTGGTCGCGGTGGTCTCGGCCGCCGCCGGGGTCTGGGCCGCGCGGGGCCGCCCGGGCGTGCGCTGGCCGGCCTGGGTGCCGAGGGGCGTGCGCAGGGCCTGTACGCGCCCCCGGTACGCGCTGGCGCTGCGGGCCGGGAGCGCGGGGGCGCTCGTACTCGTCGGCGGGGGCGCGCTGCTGCTCGCGGCCTCGCTGGCCTGGCACGCCGGGGAGGTCCAGGCGTCGTTCCTGTCGCTGACCGGGGTGTGGTCGGGCCGCTTCGCGGTGCTGCTGGTGGCGCTGGGGCTGGTGCCGAACGCGGCGGTGTGGGGTGCGGCGTACGCGCTCGGGCCGGGCTTCGCCGTGGGCACCGGGGCGACCGCGACCCCGCTCGGCTTCGCCGGATCGCCCGCGATGCCGGGCTTCCCGCTGCTGGCGGGACTGCCGCCGGAGGGGCCCGGCTCGCCGCTGACCTGGGCGGTGGGCGTGATCCCGGTGGCCGCCGGGCTGGTGGTGGGGTGGTTCGCGGTGCGGCGGGCCCGGGAGGTCTCCTACGGGGAGACCGCGCTGACCGCGGCGCTGGGCGGGGTGGTGTGCGGGATGCTGCTGGGCGGGCTCGCGGCGATCGCCGGGGGGCCGCTGGGCTCGCGGGAGCTGGCCGACTTCGGTCCGGTGTGGTGGACGACCGCGGCCGCGGCGGCGGCCTGGACGGTGGGAGCGGCGGTACCGGTGGCGCTGGTGGTGCACGGGTGGCGCGAGCGTCCGATGCGGTTGGCGCGGGCGGAGCGGGAGTCGCGGGACGAGCGGGCGGGCAGCTGGCACGACAGCGGCGTGCGGGACCTCCGCTGGGCGGCCCTCCGCAAGGCCGCGGGCACCCTGGTCCCGGATTTCCCGGCCCCTTGGACCCCCCTGCCGCCTGCGCCGCCGGTCGCCCCGGTCGCCCCGGTCGCCCCGGTCACCCCGTCCGCGCCGACCGGGGCCGGGGCCGAGGCCGCGGGCCCGGTGCCCGTGGCGGTGCCCGCACCGGCCCCGGAGGTCGAGGCGTCGGACGGGGGTGAGGTGGCCGCGACGCTGCGGGTGGCCCTGGACGAGCTGGCCGCCGACCCCGCCCCGGACGCTCCCGGTGTCCCGCGGGCGGGTGACCTGACCCCGGCGGTGGTGGGCGCACGGGTCATGACCCGGCGGGTCCCGCCCGACGAGGGGTGAGCGGTCCCCTCCGGACCCCTGAAAGCTCCCCTCCGGCGATCGGCTACTGGGGGACCTTCAGGATGTCGCCCAGGAAGTTGTTCGGGAGCTGGGTGTTGCACTGGAGCTCGGCCGTGTGCGTGAGGGCGTCGTCGCGGCAGACGTAGAAGTCCTTGTACGCGATCTGCAGGCCGTAGGTGCCCAGGGCCAGGACCAGCGCCAGCGTCGCCGTGACCAGGCCGCTGATGGCGGCCGCGCGCTGGGGGCGGGCCGCCGGGCCCAGGGAGGCCAGGCCGCTCTCGGCCGGGGCCGCGGCGGCCGCGCCCGCCGTGCCCGTGGCCTCCGCGGGCTCGGGGCGCTTGGCGCGCAGCGCGCTCACGCCCCAGTACAGCGCGAGCGCCCCCAGCAGCAGGCCCACCGACGGGATGCCGAAGACGCCGAGGAAGAAGCCCCACATGCCCGCGAGCAGGGCGTACCGGGCGCGCCGCTGGACGGGGTCGGACGGGTCCCAGCGGGCCGGGCCGCCCCCGAGGCCGTCCGGTCCGCCGTCACCGCCGTCCCGGCCGCGGCGTTCCTGTTCGTCCGCGCCGCGCCTCGGCGCCCAGGGCTGGTCGGGCCGCCCCTCCGGGGGAGCCGCGAAGGGATTGTCCTGCTGGCGGGAGTCGTCGGGCGCGGACGGCGGTGTGGGAGAGGAGGGCTGACGGCGGTCCGGCATCGGGTGCGTTTCTTCCCCTGTGTGGTGGTGTGGCGGGAGACGTGTGGCTGCTGTGTCCGGTGTAAATGACCGTGAACGGCTTGTATGCCTGACGCTACCTGCAGGTCGTCCCCCCGTCCCTCGGGGGCCGTCCGGTGTGCCGGTATCGTTGCAGGCGGTCGGTGGCTTCGTATGGTCCCCCGTATATCGGGGTGCCCGAGTTTCGTACGACCGTACAAAGACGAAACCCGCATTCCGCAAGAAAGGGCCTCCCATGGCCGCCTCCCGCCTGGTCGTGCTGGTCTCCGGCTCCGGCACCAACCTCCAGGCCCTGCTCGATGCCGTCGATCTGGGCGCCGAAGTCGTCGCCGTGGGGGCCGACCGCGAGAACATCGTGGGTCTGGAGCGGGCCGAGAAGGCCGGCATCCCCACGTTCGTGTGTCCCGTCAAGGGCTACGCCAGCCGCGCGGAGTGGGACGCCGCGCTCACCGAGGCCACCGCCGCCCACGAGCCGGACCTGGTGGTCTCCGCCGGGTTCATGAAGATCGTGGGCGAGCGGTTCATCGACCGCTTCGGCGGCCGGTTCATCAACACCCACCCCGCCCTGCTGCCCGCCTTCCCCGGCGCGCACGGCGTACGGGACGCCCTCGCGTACGGCGCGAAGGTCACCGGGTGCACGGTCCACTTCGTGGACACCGGCGTGGACACCGGTCCGATCATCGCCCAGGGTGTGGTCGAGGTCCTGGGCGAGGACGACGAAGCCGCTCTCCATGAGCGCATCAAGGAAGTCGAGCGCACGCTGCTCGTCGATGTCGTGGGGCGCCTGGCCCGGCACGGCTACCGCATTGAGGGACGAAAGGTAACAATCCAGTGACCGCCGTAGAGACCGCAGAGAGCAACGACCCCGTGACGACCCAGCGGCCGATCCGGCGCGCGCTCGTGAGCGTCTACGACAAGACGGGACTGGAAGAGCTGGCCCGCGGCCTGCACGAGGCGGGCGTCACGCTCGTCTCCACCGGCTCCACCGCCTCGAAGATCGCCGCCGCCGGGGTGCCCGTCACCAAGGTCGAGGAGCTGACCGGCTTCCCCGAGTGCCTGGACGGACGGGTCAAGACCCTGCACCCCCGCGTGCACGCGGGCATCCTCGCGGACCTGCGCCTGGAGGACCACCGTCGCCAGCTCGCCGAGCTGGAGGTCGAGCCCTTCGACCTGGTGATCGTCAACCTGTACCCCTTCCGCGAGACCGTCGCCTCCGGCGCGAGCCCCGACGAGTGCGTCGAGCAGATCGACATCGGCGGCCCCTCGATGGTCCGCGCCGCGGCCAAGAACCACCCGTCGGTCGCCGTGGTGACCAGCCCCGCGCGCTACGCCGACGTCCTCGCCGCGGCCCAGGGCGGCGGTTTCGACCTGACCGCGCGCAAGCGGCTGGCGGCCGAGGCCTTCCAGCACACCGCCGCCTACGACGTGGCCGTGGCCTCCTGGTTCACGAATGCGTACGCTCCGGAAGAGGGCGCGGTGCTCCCCGAGTTCCTGGCCGGCGCCTGGGACCGCAAGGCGAGCCTGCGCTACGGCGAGAACCCGCACCAGGCCGCCGCGCTGTACACGGACGGCCAGCCGGGCGGGCTCGCCAACGCCGAGCAGCTGCACGGCAAGGAGATGTCCTTCAACAACTACGTCGACACCGAGGCCGCCCGCCGGGCCGCCTACGACCACGACGAGCCCTGTGTCGCGATCATCAAGCACGCCAACCCGTGCGGCATCGCGGTCGGCGACGACGTCGCCGAGGCGCACCGCAAGGCGCACGCCTGCGACCCGCTGTCGGCCTTCGGCGGCGTGATCGCCGTCAACCGCCCGGTCACCGTCGCGCTCGCCGAGCAGGTCGCGGAGATCTTCACCGAGGTCATCGCCGCTCCGGCGTACGAGGACGGCGCGCTGGAGGTCCTCGCCAAGAAGAAGAACATCCGCGTCCTGAAGGTGGACGGCACCCCGCACCAGCCGGGCGACCTCAAGCCGATCAGCGGGGGCGCGCTGCTCCAGCACTCGGACCTCTTCCAGGCCGAGGGCGACGACCCGGCGAACTGGACCCTCGCCACCGGTGACGCCCTGTCGGCGGACGAACTGGCCGAGCTGGCCTTCGCCTGGACGGCCTGCCGCGCGGTCAAGTCGAACGCGATCCTGCTGGCCAAGGACCGTGCCTCGGTCGGCGTCGGCATGGGCCAGGTCAACCGCGTGGACTCCGCGAAGCTCGCCGTCGAGCGGGCCGGAGCCGAGCGCGCGCAGGGTTCGTACGCCGCGTCGGACGCCTTCTTCCCCTTCCCCGACGGGCTGGAGATCCTGACCGCCGCGGGCATCAAGGCCGTGGTGCAGCCGGGCGGCTCGGTCCGTGACGAGCAGGTCATCGAGGCCGCGCAGAAGGCGGGCGTCACGATGTACTTCACCGGGACGCGCCACTTCTTCCACTGATCCCACAGAGGTGAGAACGGCGAAGGCCGCGTCCCGCAGCGAGTGCGGGACGCGGC
>NZ_JBHWLC010000160.1:0-6690 GCF_042730635.1 Streptomyces sp. NPDC059917 | reverse complement strand
ACAACTCCCACAAGCCGTCCGGCACCATCCGCTGCACAAGCCCAGTCGTCACCACACCAGACTGCCGCAAGATCACACCAAACGAAATGGCGTCTTAGCGGCACTGCGGCGGCCGGCGAGTAGCAGCGGTAGTACGCGAGTTCGCCGGTTCTGTGGTTGCGGCGGATCAGCAACTGCCGGCTCCCGGTGAGGTCGATGACGTCCCAGTTGTAGAAGCGGTGGCGTAGCCGAGATACGCGGCGACCTGCGCGTTCTCGATCCTGCCCGCAGTGCCGGTGTACTGGCGCTGGGCACCGACGGTGTCGGTGCCCTTCTTCACATCGCCGGTCTCGTCGACCACCAGAACCGCCTGGTCGTCCAGCAGATGCTCCACCACGTAGGCCCGCACGTCGTCGCGGACCTGGGCGGGGTCCCACTTGGCCCGTCCGAGCAGGTGCTGCATGCCGTCCGGGGTGCCCTCTCCGGCCCACTCAGCGATGGTCCAGCAGTTCTTGCACGGCAGGTCCGACAGCAGCCCGAGCACCAACCGCCCGACCCGACGTCGGGGTTCGACCCGTGCGAACCGGCCCGCGATCCGGGCCATCAGGCCCTCGAACGCCTCCTGCCAGTGGGCAGGGTCTACGCTGTGACCTGCAACCACCGCATGATCTTCAGTCTTCACACACCGATGATCAACGGTGGCCGCACCCGTCTCCGCAGCGCGTCAGGGTCGCGCAGCGTCTGCCTGTCGTCAGTGTCTGGAGGACTTGTGCAACGTGGCGAAGTCTGGTGGGTCCGGTTCGACGAGCGGAGGTTGGTCGTACTGCTTTCGGGAGACGACACGTCCGGGATCCGGGTGATGCAGGTCGTTGCTCCGGCGGGCGTCGACATCAGCGGTCTGGGCATCGAAGTGACGGTCGGAGCCAGTGAGGGACTGCCGTTCGAAGGCGTGCTGCGGCTCGCGTTCCCGCGTCCAGGCTTCACCCCGTGCACGTGGCTGACCACTGTGTCCCGGGACGACCTGATAGAGCGGGCGGCCGTCCTGTCCTCCGTGAAACTCAGCGAGCTTGACGACGCCCTCCGACTCGCTGAACAAGCGCAGGAGCGGACCCCGGCCACGACCGCGAAGCTCAGCGAGATAAGGGAGGCCCTCCGTCTCGGTGAACTCGGGTAGACGGAGAAGGAGCCGACGTCCGCGACGGCGTGGGCGATCTCGGGCGAGATGATCGACGCTGGCCACCTGCTGCCTCGGCGCCCCTCACCACCGAAATCACGATCTACGGCTGGAGTATTAAGGGCTGACCCCCAACTGCCGCCGGAGTGGGCATCGGCCACCGGGGCCGCCTCAACGCCAGGGGGCGACACGCTCCGGCCCGCCCCGGCGCGGAGCGACGGAATCCGTGGCAGGGAGCGAGGTGCCGGGGGCCCGGCGACGCCCACGCCTGGACCGGGCCCGCAGCCGTCGGTATCGGCGCGGGCCTCTGTCGGCCGAAGTGGCCTTACTACGGGACGGGTTGGCGGATCGCGGCCTGCGATCGGGTCATGACGATCGAGGCCCCTGCCGGGCTGAGGTTCTTGTCGCTGGAGATCACCGGCCGCTGCCAGCTCTCGTGCCCGTCGCTGTGCTACGCCGGCTCGGGGCCGACGAGGGGGCACGGCAGCATGAGCGATGACGACTGGGCCCGGACCATCGACGAGGCCGTCGCCCTCGGCGCCGAGGAAGCCCAGTTGATCGGGGGCGAACCGACGCTGCACCCCGGCTTCGTCTCGATCGCCCAGCACGCGCTGGACGCCGGCCTACGGGTCCGCGTCTACAGCAACCTGCTGCGTATCCGCGATGAGCACTGGCGGCTGCTGGAACACCCCCGCGTCCGGCTCGCGACGACCTACCACAGCAGCGTCGCGGCCGAGCACGACGAGGTCACCGGCCGCCCGGGATCGCACACCGCGACGCGCGCGAACATCGTCGAGGCCATCGGGCGCGGCATCGCGGTCAACGTCGCGGTCCTCGACGCCGGAGACCCGGAGCGCGCCGAGCGAGCCCGCGCGGAGCTTACGGTGCCCGACGTGCACGTCGGGCGGGTGCGGGCGGTCGGCAACGCCGCGGGCAACGCGCTGCCGTCCACCGCGGAGTTGTGCGGGCGGTGCGGGGACCAGCGGGCCACGGTCCTGCCGAGCGGCGAGGTGGCGGTGTGCGAGATCGGGCGCTTCCTTACCGCGGGCAACGTCCTCGACACCGGCCTGGCCCAGGTCCTGTCGAGCTCGCGGTGGGCCGAGGCGAGCGCGAGCATCCCGCGCCGGACGGACCCTACGGCCTGCCATCCAGACTGCCAGCCCTCCAACTCCGACTCCTGCGACCCCGGCAAGAACGACGCCTGCGACCCGATGGGCTACGCACCCGCGATGACTGCCTCGCCCGCGACCGCCGTGCCCGCACTCCCCTGAAACGGCACCGTCCGATGAAGTGGACACCCGCGGGCTGGAACAGCCACGCCGCCCGGATGGCCGACGCGACCGTACGCCCCGAATCCCGCTGGCACCAACCCCTGGCCGCAACGCCCCGGCACCTGTTCGTGCCCCGCTGGTGGACACCCGGCGAGCGGGACGACATCTGGCTCTACGAGCTCCGCGACGGCGCCGACGACCCCGCCACGTGGATGAACACCGCCTACGACACCAGCCTCAGCGTGATCACCCGCGTCGGCCCCCACCACGCCGACCACGCCGCACCCGCAACCGTGATCCCGGAGGCCTGGCCCACTTCATCGGCCACGCTGCCCGCCCTGGTCGTGAAGATGTACCAGCACGCCTTCCTCACCGACACCTCCCGCCTCCTGGTGACCTGCGGCAGCGGCTACTCGACCGCACTGGCCTGCGAACGCCTGGGCGAAGCCCAGGTCACCAGCGTCGACATCGACCCCTACCTGATCCACGCCGCCCGCGAACGCCTGGCCGCGGCCGGGCACCGGCCCCAGCTGGAAGTCCGCGATGTCACCGGCGAACTCCCGGGCGTCTACGACCGCATCGTCTCCACCGTCTCGGTCCCCGCCATGCCCACCTCCTGGCTCACCGCGCTCGCTCCCGGCGGCCGCCTGGTGACTACCGTGTCCCGAACCGGACTGCTCATCGTCGCGGACAAGACCGCCGACGGCGGCGCCACCGGCAAGATCGCCCCCGAACCCGCCGCCTTCATGACCACCCGCCACGGCGAGGACTACCCGCCTTCTCCCGACCACGGCGATCTGTGGGCGACCGCGCGCAAGGCCGACGGCGAGTCCATCACCACAGGCCGCTACCCGGTGATGCGGGTCAACAACACCTGGGACGTGCGCTCCACCCTCGAACTCACCATCCCCGGCATCGAGCACCGCATGGACACGGCCCCGGACGGCACCCGCACCGCCTACATGCTCCACCCCGACGGCTCCTGGGCCCGCGCCACCGCACCCGCAGCACGAGAGCTTCCCACCGTCCACCAGGGCGGCCCACGCCGGCTCTGGGACGAACTCGACCGCATCCGCACCTGGCTCGTCATCGACGGCCACCTACCCGTGACCGGCGCAACGGTACGCATCGACCCAGACGGCACCTGCCACCTCAACCGCAACGGCTGGTCGACAACCATCGCGGTTGGGGCTCGGTAGACGGCGAGGCTCCGCCCTCGTACCGGCCCGCGAAGCCCCCCGCCCAGCCCGCGGAAGGATCGCCAAGGGTTGTCCCCGGCGCCGGCTTCCTCGGCCCGCTGGGGCATCCAGAGTGCAGCCGAGGACACTTGCCCCGGCCAGGGCTGCGTCGTGGCGCCGCGCGGGACCCGGATCGACGACGTTGCTGAGCGGGATCGGGCTGCCTGCTCCAACTCTGGCGGGCGCGCGAGGTCCTGTGGGCGGTTTCGACTGAGGGCTGCTGTTCGGCCGGGAGGGTCCGGCAGGATGTGGGCCATGGACAATCCCTTCCGTTCTCTGCGTGAGGTCGAGGCCGCTGCGGCGCCGGGCGGTGAACGAGCCGGTCGCCCGGCCGGCTGCTCAGCCCCGCTGCCGGCGCAGCGTCCGGCTGGGTGGCCGGAGCGCTGGGTGGTGGTCGGTCAGGTCCCGGTGGCCGATCCCGCAACCGGGCGGGTGCGGGTGGGCACGGAGCGGTGCGTGTCGTGCGACTTCCGCCCGGAGAACCGCGGTGCCCTT
This sequence comes from Streptomyces sp. NPDC059917, assembly GCF_042730635.1. Classification (NCBI taxonomy): domain Bacteria; kingdom Bacillati; phylum Actinomycetota; class Actinomycetes; order Kitasatosporales; family Streptomycetaceae; genus Streptomyces; species Streptomyces sp. NPDC059917. The sequence goes on along the minus strand of NZ_JBHWLC010000160.1, from coordinate 2,533 downwards.
GCCCCGGGCCAGCTGGCGGACCTCGTCGCGGAGTGCGTGGAGCAGGAGGGCCACCTCGTGTGCCACGAGACTGGTGACGCCGCGGGGGTGCCGGGCGCGGTGTGTGCGGGGTTCGCCGCGCTCCCCGCGGCTGGGCGTTCGCTGACGCTGCGGATCGCGGCGGCCGGCCAGGTTGCCTACCAGGATCCGGCCCCGGCTCCGGGCCTGGGCTCGCGGTAGGGAGGACGGCACGGTCGGTACCGCTTGCGCTGCCCGGGACCTGGACGTGCGCGGTTACACGGAGAAGTCGCGGTGGGAGCTGGGCCGGGCTCTGCACAACGAGGTGTTCTACCTCGACCCGGACGTGTATCTGCGCCAGGTGCGGGCTCCGGCCCTGCTGGTGCACGGGACGAGGGACACGTTTGTGCCGGTGGAGTCCTCCCGTCGCTACCTCCCGGTGTTCGGGGGGCCAGCCGAGCTGATGGAGCTGGACGGGGCGCAGCACGGCTTCGCCGTGCACGAGGATCCCCTGTACGCGGATCCGCGGACCCATGTGTGGCAGGCCGCCGTGATCGAGAGGGTCTGCGGCTTCCTCGCCGGCTAGACCGGCAGGGCGGTCAGGGCCTGGCGGAGTTCCCGAACGGCGGGCCGTCGTGCGTACGGGCGGAGGTCGCCTGCGGTGCGGCGTAGTTCGCCGAGCGCTTGGCCGAAGCCGGGGACCGCGGCGAGCTGGAGTGCGGACAGGCCGGTGGCGGCGGCGTCGTCGGGCTGTCCGGCTGCGGCCAGGGCCCCTGCGAGGTGGGCGGTGAAGAAGGCCCGGTCGCGGGTGGCGAACGCGCCCTGCTCCGCGAGGCGCTGGCGGAGCAGGGTGACCGCTTGTTGGGGCTGTCCGGCTTCGGGGTGGCAGATCGCGCTCTGGGCCATCAGCCGGTTCTCGCTGTATCCGGCGCACAACGGGCCCGTGCAGCTCGCCGGCTCGGCCGGGGTCAAGGCCCAACCCCTTCCAGCTGATGAAGTGTCCGTGCCGTGCGTAGCGGGCCGAGGTGTCGTAGGGAGAGACGACAGCCCGGGACGAGGGCGGCAGCCGGGGCCCGCCTTCCTTCTCGGCGGTGCGCCAGCGCAGGCGTCCCGCGGTGTCACGGTCGTTGTTCTGCACCATGATCTGGCGCAGGGCCTGGATACGAGGACCGGACGTGCGGTCTGCTCCGTGCCGGTAGAGGTGTTCCAGGAGCCGGAGGGCGTCGTTTCCGGCGGTGAGGATCCGGGTCTTGGGCTTGGTGGGGTTCTTGCCCAGGCGGACCGGCCGGCCGTAGCGGCGCCCCCAGTCCTCATCGACCAGTTCGTCGAGCAGGTGAGGGAGGTGTCGGCGACTTCTTCCAGGGCGGCGCGGCCCGCGCCTCGGTGATCAGCTCCAGGCGGGCCAAGGCGAGGTCGAGGAGGCGGTCAGCACGGTCCCCGTCGGCAGGAACTGCAGCACACAGACAGTGGCCAGTTGGGCAGGCGAGAGGCCCGATCGTCCGTCACGCGGGTACCGAACGGCGAAGTCCTCGTCGCGCCACAGCCCGTCCAGCCGGTCTCTCACCCACATCGCCGTGGTGCCACCTGGGTTGCTCGCCCTCGCGATCCGCACGGTCAGAGGGGGGACTTGCTCACCGGAACGGGGGCGGAGCGACAGCAGACACCTCAACGACTGCATCGGTCACTGAAACAGCCCGAGCATGCTCGTTGATCATGCTGCCGCACCGGGAAACACCAAGATCACCGACAGGGTCAAGCTGAGGCGTACGACTTCAGCCCCTGAGTTCCGTGCGCTGAAGGTCAAGGAAGTCTGCTCCAGTTGTGCACGGCGGTGATCCGCTTCTTCCTAGGCTCGGTGGCGTCCGATACGGGGAGCGGCTCGTGCTCCTTCACAACCAGGGCGCATCGCGTGACGACGAGCAAGAACCAGATCGCGCGGATCGCAGCGGGGAGTAATACGCATGTCACGTTTCACTGCATTCGCACAGCGCGGGCTTGGCCGGCTGGCCGTCGCCGCGGGGGCCGTTCCGCTCGTGCTCCTCGGCCTGTCTTCACCCGCCAGTGCTGACTCCGGCGGGGGCTGCTCGGGATACTCGTCGTACGGCTGGTCCTACGACGTCTGCGTCAGCACCGGCGGGGGAAAGGTGCACGCCGACGCCTTCCGCAAGAGCGCGGGTTCGATGGGCTCCAGCTGTACGGTCCACGTGGCGATCTACGAACTCTGGGCGGGCACCCGTCATGCTGTGGCGAGTGGCGAGTACTCCTGCTCCAGTGGTTACGTGGGCAAGATCAGCGCGTATAAGCGCTCAGGGACCGCGTACGAGACCTCGGTGATGGTGGTAGTCGACGGCGGCAGCCCGTTCCTCCACAAGTCCCCTGTCCAGTACACCTGAACACCGGACTCGCTCACCACGGAAGCGCGGGGGGGCCGCCCCCGGGGCGCCGGGGGTCCCCCGGGCCCCCGGGCCCCGGGGTGGGGGGGGTTGGGGGGGGGGGGGGGGGTGGGTGTGGGGGGGGGGGGGGGGGGGGGGTGGTG
>NZ_JBHWLC010000159.1:0-6727 GCF_042730635.1 Streptomyces sp. NPDC059917 | reverse complement strand
GCCCCCGCCCGCCCCCCCCCTGGGCGGCGCGCCTCGTTTGGCAGGGGGGTTACGGGGTGGATTCGGCTGTGGAGAGGGCTTGTAGGCGGGTGCGGATGTGGTGGCGGGCGGGGGTGCCGGTGGGGGTGCGGGGGATGGTGTCGAGGGCTTCCAGGCGGCGGATGCGTTCGCTCGTCGAGAGGCGGGCGTTGGCCGCTTCGGCGATCGAGTCCAGGGTGTCGAGCAGGTCGCGGGCGGGGACGTCGGGGCGCAGGACCACGCCCGCCCAGACCAGGGCGCCGCGCGCCGGGTCGGGCCAGTCGGCGACCACGCACTCGGCGACCCGCGGGTCCTCGGCGATGACCCGTTCGATCAGGGACGGCGCGATGAGGACGTCGTCGCAGGTGAAGACGGAGCCGAGGCGGTCGACGACGTACAGTCCGCCGTCCTCGTCGAGGTAGCCCACGTCACCCGTGGACAGCCAACCGTCCGATCCGCAGCCCGCGGTCAGTTGGGGGCCGCGGATCTCGACCTCGCCGGTCGACCACACGGCCACCGGCTGCCGCCCGGCGGGCGCGACCACCCGGCACTCGGTGCCCGGGAGCGGGACGCCGACCGCGCCCAGGTCCGGCCGGGAGCCGGGCACCTGGTGGTGCGAGAGGGTGCAGACCTCGCTCAGGCCGTACCCCTGGAGGACCGGCGCGCCCAGGACGTCGCGCAGTCGTCGCGCGGTCGCCGGTTCCAGCGGGGTGCCGCCGCAGAGCACCGCGCGCAGCTCCGGGCCGGGCAGGTCCGGGTGGCCGGGCGCGAAGCGGCGGTCGGCGGCCAGCCGGGCGAGCCGGCTGGCCAGTCCGTAGTAGTGGCCCGCGCCCACCCGGGCGGCCAGCGCGATCCCGGCCCAGGGCGCGGGGTCCGCGCAGAGCACCTGCCAGGCGCCCGCGTGCACGGCGGCGTTGAGGTGGGCGGGCTGGTAGGAGGGCAGGTGGTTCACGGTGACCGAGGTCGCGTCCAGGCCCTGGGCGATGGCGGTCTGCGCGGCGCCCGCGATGAGGTTGCGGTGGCTGAAGCGGACCGTGTCGGCGTGCGGGGTGAAGTGGAGGCAGGCCACGCCGTCCACGTCGGCCGGGGGGCCCGTGCGCAGCGGTGTGTCCGGTGCTCCGGCCAGCGCGGCGGACAGGGCCAGCGCCGATCCGGGGGTCACCGCGCCGACGGCGTCCGTCACCACGATCGTGCGCAGGTGCGGCAGCTGGTCCTCCAGCTTCACCAGCACCTCGGCCAGGGCCGTGGGCACGAAGGCGATCTCGGCCGCGGCCGTGGTGAGGATCTCGTGCAGGGCGGCCGGTCCGGTCAACGGGTCGACGAGCGCCAGCAGGTGGCCGCTGCGGATCGTGCCGTAGTAGACGGCGGGGAACACCGCGTCCAGGCTCGCGGCCGCCGCGACCACGGCGCCGGGGCGGGAGGCGAGGCGGCGCACGGCGTGCGCGATCCGGTCGGCCTCCCGGTCGAGGGCGGCGAAGGTGAGCGTCGTACGGGCGGTGGTGACGGCGGGTGCGTCGCCCGCGCGGGCCGCGGCCCGCCGCAGCAGGTCGTCGAGCGGGTTCTCCAGGTACCTCAGGATGGGCACGTGCGACCTCCTGGCTCCGAACGGATGGCCGGTGATGACCCATCACTGTCCGCGCCCCGGCTGGACCGGGGCTGGAGAGGCCTTCGAGGAGCGGGAGAGGGCGTGCGCGGGAGGTGCGGCGCCCCGGGGGAGGTGCGGGTACCGGCCCGGGGCGGGCCCTCAGGCGGCGAAGAGGTCGAAGGTCGAGGTGTGGCGGGGGCCTGCGAAGACGTCGAGCTGCGGGTCCACCGACAGCATCGCCTGGTGCAGCCGCTGGAGCTGCGGGGAGGGTTCCACGCCCAGGTCCTCGATCAGTCGCATGCGCAGCTTGCGGTACACCTCCAGTGCCGAGGCCTGTCGGCCCGAGCGGTAGAGCGCGACCATCACCTGGGAGTGCAGTCCCTCGTGCTGGGGGTGGCGCGCGGTCAGTTCGGTCAGTTCGGCGATCAGCTCGGCGTGCCGGCCGAGGCGCAGGTCCGCGTCGATCCGCCGTTCCACGGTGACGAGCCGGCTCTCCTCCAGGCGCATCACCTCGATGTCGAGGATCGGGCCGACGCGGACGTCGACCAGGGCCGGTCCGCGCCACAGGTCCAGCGCGGCCTTGAAACGGGCCGCCGAGACCTGGCTGTCGCCCGTCTCGAAGGCCGCCTGCCCCTCGCGGACCAGGCGTTCGTAGTCGTGCACGTCGACGCTGTCCTCCGGGATCTGCAGCAGGTAGCCGCCGTGCCGGGTGGCCAGTACCTCCTTGGCCCCGCCGGGCGCGTCGGGGCCCATCGCGGTGCCGAGGCGTCTGCGCAGTTGCAGGATGTACGTCTGGAGGGTGGTCAGCGCGCTCTGCGGCGGCTGCGTCCCCCAGATCTCCTCCATGAGGGTGGGGACCGGCATGACGCGCCCCGGATAGAGCGCGAGCAGCGACAGAACCTGCCGTGGTTTACCCGCGGTCGGAACGATGGATCCCCCGTTGACCTCGGCACTCAACGGACCCAGAACCTGAATCCTCACGGTCTCCTCCGTACTCGTCGAGTTCCTTGTCTTTTCCGTCCGGTGGGCAGAAAACTGCCCCCGCTCCAGGCACGCTAGCGGGGGCCGTAGGTTTTTCCCTATTTCCTGTAGCGGTCCTCAAGCGCCCTTCCATGACGATCAATCAGAAGGGTATGAATTCAGCCTTTTTGCAGGTCAGGGCGGGCTGGATGTGGCCATGGACGGATGTCCGAAGGAAAGTAGATCTCGATATAGATCAACTTTCCGGAGGGTGATCCGGAGGGTAAGAGGATCCTCGATTGTTTTTAAATTATCGGCAAAGGATTCGAAGGGTGTCAGGCCGGAACGGATGCTTGGATTCCGCCGACCGGCTTCGGCAACGGAAAATTCTTCGGGTCGGATCGGCTCCACGGGAAGCCGTGGTTGAGCTGGACCACCGCGTCCTGCCCCGGGTCGGCCGGTACCGCGACGGCGACCAGGACGCCGGGGACCGGCTCCAGCTCGATGAACCACCACGGGCGGGCCGTGTCGTCCTCGGGCGGTTCGAAGGCGTGCACGCCGCGCTCGGCGTCCATCGTGAAGACGAAACTGTCGAAGGGCAGTCCCAGACCCAGGCCGCGGGCCTTGGAGTAGGCCTCCTTGAGCGTCCACACGCGCAGCGCGCGCCGGTCGCGCTCGCGTCCCGGGGGCAGTTCGTCCACCCAGTCCCGCTCCGTGGGCGCGAAGGTGCGCACGATGGTGGTGATGGCCTGGGCGTCGCGGTCGTCCATCCGCTCCACGTCCACGCCGATGCGTTGGTGGCGCACGATGCCGAGCAGGTTGTAGCCGCCCGCGTGGGAGAGGTTGAAGTCCAACTGGGCGCCGCCGCGCGGCAGGGCGTCGGGGGAGGGCCGCAGGAAGGGCCGCCCGCGGGCGGAGCGCCAGATGACCAGCTCGGCCTCCGACAGGCCCGCCTCCAGGGACAGGGCGCGGCGCACCAGGGTGTGCGCGATGAGGTACTGGCTGCGGTCCCGCTCGAAGAGGAACTTCCCCGCGGTCTTGTGCTCGTGGGCGTCCAGCCAGTGCCCTGCCAGCAGGGCGGCGAGTTCCGGGCCGACCTCGTCGTTGGCGCACAGCCACAGGGTCACCGCCTCGGCGACGGGCCGCTGGGCGGCGGCCGCCTCGACCAGCTGCTGCCGGTTCGTGCCGCCGCTCACCCGAGGTCTCCCGGCTCGGCGCGGCCGTCGTCCGGCGGCGCGGGGAACCAGAAGGGGCGGGGGCGGGCCGCGGTCGTCGGCAGGTCGAGGACCGGTCGCGCGCCGGGTGCCCGGTGCGCGGTCAGGACGTCGACCCCGGCCAACCACAGCCGGGTCAGCTGTTCGAGCCGGTCCCCGCGCCAGAGGGCGTCGACGTAGGCGCGGGTCTCGTCGAGGTCCCCCAGGAGCAGCGGGTCGCGGGCGCCGGTGGCGCGCAGATCGGCGCTACGCACGGGGGGCGCGTACGGGTGGTCGGGGCCGGTGGCGTTCGTGCCCGGCGCCCGGGGCGGTGCGGCGAAGGCGGCCAGGGCGCTCGCGAGCGTCGGCACGTCGGTGGCGACGACGGCGAGGCGGCAGTCCATCGGGGCGCGGCCGGAGCGCAGTTCGCCCGCCACCGAGTCCAGGTCGCAGACCGCCCCGCGGGCCGCTCCGGTGGGGGCGGTGAGCCAGCGGGCGAGCTGCCCGGCGGTGGCGCCCAGGTGCTCGGGGGTCGGCGCCGACAGCAGCACCAACCGCGCACCGCCGGTGGGCTCCGGGTGCGGGGCCGGGCGCGGGTCCGGGGCCGGGGCCTCCTCCAGGACGAGCACGGCCTGCGGGGCGCCGTCCTCGTGTACGCCGACCAGGGCGCGGCGGGGCGGTCCGGCGGGCCAGGGCGACGGCTGGGCGCGGCCGGGGTCGGCCGGTGCCGGGGCCGGGAGCAGGGTGGCGTGGCGCAGCTGCAGGACGGCCCGGGCCAGCGCGGCCGCGCCGGTCGCGGCCCCGGCCCGGCCCACGCGGGGCGCCGCGCTGCGGGAGTCCTCGGTCACGGTGGCGGTGGCCGCCGGGACGCGGGCGGTGGCCAGGGCCCGCTGTACGAGGCGCTCCCGCAGCGGGGCGTGGGGTCCGCGCCCCGGGTGGCCGACCGCGCTGGAGAGGATCACGGCCTGCACCCGGTCGCCGTCCGCGCGGGCCGCGGACAGCGGCTTGAGGAGGACGGCCGCGACCCCCTCCCCGTCCCCGGGGCGCAGTCGGCCGGGGTGCAGGTGCAGTTCGGCGGCGCCGACGAGGGCGGCCGCGCACTCGCCCGCGCGCAGGGCGGCGAGGGCGTGGTGCAGGGCGGTCAGGAAGGAGGAGGCGCCGGTGTCCACGCTCTGGCTGGGCCCGCGCAGGTCCAGCAGCCGCGAGAGCCGGCCGGCGGGGTCGCCGTACGGGGTCCCGGCGGGGTCCAGCAGGGCGTAGTCGTGGGAGGTGACGGCGGTGTAGACGCCGACGCTGCGGGAGGGGGTGGCGCCGTCGGGGGAGCCGAGGGCGTCCAGCCGGGGCCCGTGGCAACCGGCGCCCTCCAGGACCTGCCGGGCGCTCTCCAGCAACAGCCGCTCCTGCGGGTCGAGTCGGGCCGCGGCGGCGGGGTCGATGCCGAAGAGGTCGGGGTCGAAGGCGTCGACGGCGTCCAGGAAGTGGCCCTCGGCGTCGGGGGCGGGGCGGTGCGGGGGTGTGGCCGTGGGCGCGGGGGAGGGGTTCGGTGGGGTGCCGGGGGTCAGGGAGAGCTGCCAGAACGTGGCCAGGTCCTCGGCTCCGGGGAAGCGGGCCTGGAAGGCGATGACCGCGCACGGCTCGGGGGGCTGCGGGGTGCGGGGCGGGGCCGCGTGGTGGGGCCTTGTGGTGAGGGTGGCGGTCGGGCTGCCCGTGAGCAGGGCCACTGCGCGTCGGCGCTCCAGGGTGCCGCTCTTGAACCGCGTCAGGATTTCACGGTCTTCCATCTCCTGGTGTGCCTTTCGTGTGTGGCCCGGGGGTGTGCCCTCCGGGGGCGCCTCAAACGCCGGCGGGGCTGGATTGGGGCGCCTCGCCCGGGGGCGCCTCAAACGCCGGCGGGGCTGTGATGGGGCGCCTCGACCGCTAGCGCGTGGCTAGGAGGGCGGCGGCCTCGTCGATGGTGAGTACGTCGTCGCGTACGGCGTCCAGCAGGGCTTCGAGGTCCAGTCCCGGGCCCTGGGCGGTGGGGCGCGTCGGCGGGGCGGGTGCCGGGGCGGCCGGGGCGTTGCCGGTCACGCGGGCGGTGACGTACGCCGCCATCGTCGCGAGGTCGGGGTGCTCGTAGAGCAGCGCGGTCTGCTCCGTCAGGTCCCAGGTCTGGTTGATGCCCGCGATGAACTCCGCCGCCAGGATGGAGTCCAGGCCCAGCATCGTGAAGGGGGTGGCGGGGTCGATGTCCTCGGGCGCGCAGCGCAGGATCTGGGCGAGCTGGCCGCGCAGCGCCTCGGTCAGCCCGGCCGGGTCGGCGGCCACGGCGAGCGCGGCCGGGCGGCGTACGGGCCGCAGCGGGGACCAGGAGGTCATGGGCGCGGACGGCGCGTGCAGGCGCCCGGCGATGTGCCGGGCCAGCGCCGCCGGGGTCCGGTGCTCGTACAGCGCGTCGGAGGGGAGCTGGATGCCGTAGCGGGCGCCCAGCGCGCTCAGGAACTGCGCGCCCAGCAGGGAGTCGATCCCCAGGAAGGTGAACGGCCGCTCGGCGTCGACGGCGTGCACCTCGACGCCGGTCATTCCCGCCAGTACCGCGGTGAGTTCGGCGAGCACATCGGCGGCGGGAGTGTGCGGGGCAGTGGTCATGATGGGCGTCTCCCCGTGTCGGATCCCGGTCCCACGGTACTTTTCCGCAATTTCCTGGAGGGGGCCTGGAATTGCACTGGGGCGGGGGATGAGGGCCTTGACTCGGACGGTTTCGGCCGGTGAATCTCAATGGGGTATTCCTGCGTGTTCCGCGTCTGAAGGAGACATCATCGTGGCGAGCAAGAAGAAGAATGTGACGGGCTCCGAGTCGGAAGTGGCGCCGGGCGCCGGCGCCGAGGTGACCGAGGGCGTGGAAGAGAACTCCGACGCGGACGTCCTCGGCAACATCGCCCTCCAGTAGGAGCGGTGGCGGGCACGGCGAAGGGGGCCCACCGGCCGGTGG
>NZ_JBHWLC010000158.1:0-6965 GCF_042730635.1 Streptomyces sp. NPDC059917 | reverse complement strand
CGGCGCCGCTTCTCGGGGCTCCGCCCCGAACCCCGCGCCTCAAACGCCGGCGAGGCTGGATCTGGCACCGCCGACCACGACCAGCGGGCCGGCGAGGCTGGATCCGGCATCGCCGACCACGACCAGCGGGCCCGCGAGGCTGGATCTGGCACCGCCGGTCGGGACCCGCGGGGCCGGGGTCAGGCCCGCGCCCCCGGCCAGTTCGGCTTGCGCTTTTCGTTGAAGGCGGCCACGCCCTCGGCCCGGTCCGCGGAGAAGGCCACGCCCCACCAGGCCGCGTCCTCGACGTCCAGCCCGGCCGCCAGGTCGAGCCCGTGCCCCAGCCGCAGCGCCCGCTTGGCCGCCCGCAGCCCCACCGGGGAGTTCGCCGCCATCCGCCCGGCCAGCTCCAGGGCCGCCGCACGGTCCGTACCCGCCGGGACCACCGATTCGACCAGGCCCAGCTCCAGCGCCTCCGCCGCCTCCACCCGCCGCGCGGTGAAGATCAGCTCCGCGGCCCGCGCCGCCCCGACCCGCCGGGGCAGCAGCTGCGTACCGCCGCCGCCCGGGATCACGCCCACCGACACCTCCGGCAGGCCCACCACCGCGGTGGTGTCGGCCACGATCACGTCGCAGGACAGGGCCAGCTCGAAGCCGCCGCCGAGGGCGAAGCCGTGGACCGCCGCGATCGTCGGCATCGGAAGGGCGAGCACGCCCCCGTAGGCGCCGCGCGAGGCGGGCCGCCGGGCCGCCAGCTCGGCGTCGGTCAGGGAATTGCGCTCCTTGAGGTCCGCGCCCACGCAGAAGGCCCGCTCGTGCGTGGAGGTCAGGACCGTCACCCGCACCCCGGCGTCGGCGGCCAGCGCCGCGCACGCGGCGCCCAGCGAGCGCGCCAGCGCGTCGGAGACGGCGTTCATGGCCTTGGGCCGGTCCAGGACCAGCTCCGCCACCGCGCCGCCCTCGCCGTGGCGCCGCACCGCGACGAACTCCCCGAACCGGACCTCAGCCTCGTCGCCAGTGCCCACAGCGCCCACACCCTCCTGGTTAACGAACGTTACCCAGGGATCTTAGGTGTCCGCCGCGTCAGCAACCAGGGCTCCACGACCCCCAGTCCGCGCACCGGCCGTTGCCACATCGGCTGGAGCGCGAAGCGGTAGGTCACCTCGTCCGCGTCGGGCCCCGCCTGCTCCCGCGCCTCGGCCGCCTTCTTCTCCGAGACCGGCGCCGCCCCGGTGCGGCCCAGCTCCTCGGCCATCGCCCCGTCCACGAGCACCGCGTCCTTCGGCGCTATCGAGGTCAGCCGCGAGGCCAGGTTCACGGTGGTCCCGAAGACGTCGCCCATCCGGGTCGTCACCGTGCCGAAGGCGATCCCCACCCGCAGCTCGGGCATCTGCGGGTCCTCCTCCATCGTCTCGATCAGGCGCAGCGCGATCTCCGCCGCCGTCCCCGCGTCGTCCGCGCAGTACAGCACCTCGTCGCCGAGGGTCTTGATCAGCCGGCCGCCGTACGCGGCCACCAGGTCCGCCGCCGTGGTCTCGAAGGCCTCGACCAGCTCGCCCAGCTCCTCCTCCTCCAGGCGCCGGGTCAGCCGGGTGAAGCCCACCAGGTCCGCGAAGCCCACCGCGAGCCGCCGGTCGACCATCTCCTCGTCGTCGGCGACCTGCACCACCCGCCCGGTGGCCGCCGCCAGCTGGCGGCGCCACACGTAGACGAGGAACTCCTCCAGCTCCGGCAGGAGCAGCTCCACCAGCGGGTACGTGACCTCCGTACGGGTCATCCCCGGCTCCGGCGGCTCCGTCAGCCCCTCCAGGAACGAGTCGATCTGCCACTCGGCCAGCCGCGCCGTGGTCTGCCCGGTGGAGCGCGCCACCTGCACCGCCATCGGCTCGCTGAGCAGCCCGGCCTCCACCAGACCGGCGAGCCGGCGCAGGGCCAGCACGTCCGCCTCGGTGAGCGCCTTGGCCTGCCCGATGTCCGCGAAGCCCATGGCCCGCCAGAAGCGCGACGCCAGCTCCATCGAGACACCGGCGCTGCGGGCCGCCTGGAAGGGCGTGTACCGGCGCTCGGCGCCCAGGATGAGCTGCTCCAGCCGGATGGCGAGCGGATCCGCCGTCGGCTGGACGGTGTGGTCGACCTCGTGGTGGGGAGTGTGCTGGTCACGCCCGATCGGGGTGCCCGGACCGCTCACGGGTCCGCCACCCGGGGAGCCGGACGCGCTGGACGTCGGGTCGTCGACGGTCAAGAGCCGCCTCCTGTCCATTCCGTGCGCACTGCCCTGCCGAACCGGTTGATCACCGGGAGCACCGGGATCGCCTAAACCATACGGCAGGTGTGCCGTAGCTCACTCCCCACTCCACCAGCTGTTCATCGCCGGTCGGCGACCCGGGCCGTCTAGTGAACCGACCGCAGGTGTACGACGTCCCCCGCGCCCACCGCTTCGTGCGCGTCGTCCGCCGTCCGGATCAGCAGCCGTCCGTCCGAGTCCACCGCTTCGGCCGTTCCGGTCAGCTGCCGACCGCCGGGCAGCTCCGCCCGCACGTGCCTGCCCAGCGTCGCGCAGCCCGCCGCGTACGTCTCCTGCAGACCGCTGGTCGCCGGGTCGCCGCCCGCCGCCCGCCAGCGCTCGTACCACTGCTCCAGGGAGCGCAGTACGGACCTCAGGAGCGGGTCGCGGTCGGTGACGGTGGCCTTGGCGAGCAGCAGCGAACCGGCCGCGGGCACGGGCAGTTCGTCCTCGGTCAGCGAGACGTTCAGCCCGATCCCGACGACCACCGCGTCGCCGGTGCGCTCGGCGAGGATGCCGCCGGCCTTGCGCTCCTCGCCCTCCACGGTGACCAGCAGGTCGTTGGGCCACTTGAGGGCGGTGTCCACCCCGGCCGCCCGGGACAGCCCGGTCGCGGTGGCCACCCCGGCGAGCAGGGTCAGCCACCCCCAGCGCTCCACCGGTACGTCCGGCCCGGGCCTGAGCAGGACCGAGAAGAACAGCCCGGAGCGCGCGGGGGCCGTCCAGGTGCGGTCCAGGCGCCCGCGCCCGGCGGTCTGCTCCTCGGCGACCAGGACGGCCCCCTCCGGGAGGTCCGCCGCCCGCGCGGCGAGGTCGGTATTGGTGGAGCCGGTGGATCCGGTCACCTCGACCGAGGTCCACAGTCCACCGGGGACCACGAGGGCCCGCTGGAGCGCGGCGGCGGACAGCGGCGGCCGGCTCAGGCTGGACCAGCGGTCGGCGGCGGCTCCGGATGAGGCATCTGATGGCGTCATGCAACCCACAGTAGGTGTGGCAAACGCCGCACTGCCGAGCGCCATGCCCGCCGATACGCTACGCACCAGTAGCCAGCAGCAGTCAATCAATTGACCATGGCAGTTGACCTTCCAGGGAGCCGCGACCCCGATGTCTCAACCCTCAGAGCCGATCGACATCCACACCACCGCGGGCAAGCTCGCGGACCTGCAGCGCCGCATCGACGAGGCGACCCATGCCGGATCCGCGCTCGCCGTGGAGAAGCAGCACGCCAAGGGCAAGCTGACGGCTCGTGAGCGGGTGGCGCTGCTGCTGGACGAGGGGTCGTTCGTCGAGCTGGACGGCTTCGCCCGGCACCGTTCGACCAACTTCGGGCTGGAGAAGACCAAGCCCTACGGCGACGGCGTGGTGACCGGCTACGGCACGGTCGACGGACGCCCGGTGGCCGTGTTCTCGCAGGACTTCACCGTCTTCGGCGGCGCCCTCGGCGAGGTCTACGGCCAGAAGATCATGAAGGTCATGGACTTCGCGCTGAAGACCGGCTGCCCGCTGGTCGGCATCAACGACTCCGGCGGCGCCCGGATCCAGGAGGGCGTCAGCGCGCTCGGCATGTACGGCGAGATCTTCCGCCGCAACGTGCACGCCTCCGGCGTGATCCCGCAGATCAGCCTGGTCGTCGGGCCCTGCGCGGGCGGCGCCGTGTACTCCCCCGCGATCACCGACTTCACGGTGATGGTCGACCGGACCTCGCACATGTTCATCACCGGCCCGGACGTCATCAAGACGGTCACCGGCGAGGACGTCGGCTTCGAGGAGCTGGGCGGCGCCCGCACGCACAACAGCGTCTCGGGCGTGGCCCACCACCTGGCCGGGGACGAGAAGGACGCGATCGAGTACGTGAAGTCGCTCCTCGCGTACCTGCCGTCGAACAACCTCTCGGAGCCGCCCGCCTTCCCCGAGGAGGCGGACACCGAGGTCTCGGCCACGGACCTCGAACTGGACACGCTGATCCCGGACAGCGCCAACCAGCCGTACGACATGCACACCGTGATCGAGCACGTCCTGGACGAGGGCGAGTTCCTGGAGACCCAGGGGCTGTTCGCGCCGAACATCCTGACCGGCTTCGGCCGGGTCGAGGGCCACCCGGTGGGCATCGTCGCGAACCAGCCGATGCAGTTCGCGGGCTGCCTGGACATCGACGCGAGCGAGAAGGCCGCCCGGTTCGTGCGGACCTGCGACGCCTTCAACGTGCCGGTGCTGACGTTCGTCGACGTACCGGGCTTCCTGCCGGGCACGGACCAGGAGTACAACGGAATCATCCGGCGCGGCGCGAAGCTGATCTACGCGTACGCCGAGGCCACCGTCCCGCTCATCACCGTGATCACCCGCAAGGCCTTCGGCGGCGCCTACGACGTCATGGGCTCCAAGCACCTCGGCGCCGACCTGAACCTGGCCTGGCCGACCGCGCAGATCGCCGTCATGGGCGCCCAGGGCGCGGTGAACATCCTGCACCGGCGGACGATCGCGGCCGCCAAGGACGAGGCGGAGGCCGAGGCCACCCGGGCCGCGCTGATCGCCGACTACGAGGACACCCTGCTCAACCCGTACACGGCCGCCGAGCGCGGTTACATCGACGCGGTGACCATGCCGTCCGAGACCCGGGCGCACATCGTGAAGGGGCTGCGGCAGCTGCGCACCAAGCGCGAGTCGCTGCCGCCGAAGAAGCACGGCAACATTCCCCTGTAGGACCCCGGACCGGACCCTGGAGGTCTCTGTGGTGATCAAGGTGGTCAAGGGCAACCCGACCCCCGAGGAGCTGGCCGCCGCACTGGCGGTGGTCCAAGCGCGCGCGGCGGCGCTGGCAGCGGCGGCGCCGGGCGCTCCCCGGGTCGAGGACGAGTGGGCGGCCCCCTCGCGGGTGGCCCGGCGGCGGCTGCCGCAGCCGGGGCCGCGGGCGTGGGGACGTACGTACTGGCCGTCCTGAGCCGACGCCCGGGCGCGCGCCCGGGCCGAAGATGACGTGAACGGACGGTGGCGCCTGAGTACCCGTACTCAGGCGCCACCGGCGTACCCGGAGCACGATCGGGTCATGCTCTGGTCCGATCCGAAGAACGAGCCGCCGAAGGACATGCGCGAGGCGCAGTCGATGATCCGCCGGATGAGCGTGGTCCTGGCGCTGGCGATGGTGGTGGTCGTCTACGTCCTCGGCGTGCACGGCCTGCGCTGAGGCCGCCTGCGCCGGGCCCCCCGGGGCTCCTACGATGGCCCCCATGACCGCCACGCCCGCGCAGCCGCGCGCCCTCGTCCTCGCCTCCGCCTCGCCCGCCCGACTGAACCTGCTGCGCCAGGCCGGTCTCGCCCCGCACGTCATCGTCAGCGGGGTGGACGAGGACGCCCTGGAGGCGGACTCGCCGGCCGCGCTGGCGCTCGTCCTGGCCGAGGCGAAGGCCGCCGTGGTGGCGGCGCTGCCCGAGGCCGCGGGGGCGCTGGTGATCGGCTGCGACTCCGTGCTGGAGCTGGACGGGGAGGCGCTGGGCAAGCCCGCCGACGCCGAGGAGGCCGTGGCCCGTTGGAAGGCGATGCGCGGCCGCAGCGGCGTCCTGCGCACCGGGCACTGCCTGATCGACACCGCGAACGGGGCTCAGGTCTCCGCCACCGCGTCCACGACGGTCCGCTTCGGCGAGCCGACGGACGCGGAGGTCGCGGCGTACGTGGCGAGCGGCGAGCCGCTGCACGTGGCCGGGGCGTTCACCCTCGACGGCCGCTCGGCGCCCTTCGTCGACGGCATCGACGGGGACCCGGGCAACGTGATCGGGCTGTCGCTGCCGCTGCTGCGCTCGCTGCTGGGCGAACTGGGCGTGTCCATCACGGACTTGTGGACGTGATCCGCATCTCCCCGCCGACCTTGGCGTAGAGCGTCAGGGTCAGCATCAGCAGGGCGAAGATCAGCATCGTGGCCGCGAAGGCGCCCCAGCCGACCAGTGCGGCGGCGAGGGCGCCGAGCACGATGTGGGTGACGGCCGTGACGACGAAGAGCACCCGGGCGAAGCGGCCCGGGGGCCGGTCGCGGATCGCGGTGACGGCCAGGAACACCGCCGCCGCCAGCAGGAAGATCCCGATGCCCGCGCCCATGGCGTAGGTGGCCGTCGACATGACGTCAGGATCCATGCCCGCTATCGACATGGCCTGGTTGTGCGTGGTCGCGCCCAGCACGATGTGGACGAACACCAGCACCGCCGCTTCCACCACAAGAACGATCGCGGCCACCGAGGCCACGAGTCTGCGCAGCACGGCGCCCCCACCCGATCCGCATGCGTCCACAAAAGCGTTCGACTCCTGGAGGCTACTAACGGGTAAACCTTCGGACAAGGGGTCGGGGCCGCTTCGTTACGGGCAAAGAAAGCCGGGCCCGTTGGTAGGGAGTCCACAAAGAAACCCGCCGACCCGCTGACCCCAAACGCAGAGACCTTCGACACACGGCACGGCTAGGGTGCAGTCGGGGATCCCGCTGACCTGGGGCGCCACAAGGGGTGTCGACACTCGAGGGAGCCTCGAATAACGCTCCGTGTGGGCAAGCTCACCTCTGGGGACGGGTCGAAAGGCCGTGTCGGCTGTCCCTAAACTCAGCTTGTTTCAAGGAGGGAGCCATCGTGCGCAAGGTGCTCATCGCCAACCGTGGCGAAATCGCTGTCCGCGTTGCCCGGGCCTGCCGGGATGCCGGGATCGCTAGCGTGTCCGTGTACGCCGA
>NZ_JBHWLC010000157.1:0-7702 GCF_042730635.1 Streptomyces sp. NPDC059917 | reverse complement strand
GCCCCCGGTCGATGACCGGGGGCGCCCCACTTGTATGTCTTGTATGCAATGCGGGTCAGCCGCGCGGCGGCCGCTGACCGCCCCGGGCGCCGCGTCCCGGCAGGGGACCCTTGGGGATGGGCATGTTGCTCATCAGGTCGCCCATGGCGCGCAGCTTGTCGTTCACCTCGGTGATCTGCGGGCCCGCGAGCACGCGCGGGAGCTTGAGCAGCGTGGTGCGCACCTTCTTGAGCGGCACCTCGCCCTCGCCCGTGCCGACGATGATGTCGTGGACCGGAATCTCCGGCATGACGCGCTTCATCTTCTTCTTCTCGGCGGCGAGCAGGCTCTTGACCCGGTTCGGGTTGCCCTCGGCGACCAGCACGACGCCGGCCTTGCCGACCGCGCGGTGCACGATGTCCTGCTGGCGGCTCATCGCGATGGCGGGGGTGGTGGTCCATCCCCGTCCCACGTTGTCCAGAACCGCCGCGGCGGCGCCCGGCTGGCCCTCCATCTGCCCGAAGGCGGCGGCCTCGGCACGCCGGCCGAAGACGATCGCCATCGCCAGGAAGGCGACCAGGAATCCCAGGATGCCCAGATAGACCGGGTAGCCGATCAGGAAGCCGATCCCGAGGACGACACCGAAGGTGACGATTCCCACGCCCGCGACGATGAGACCGACCTTCGGGTCGGCCTTACGGGTCATCTTGTACGTCAGGGCGATCTGCTTCAGTCGCCCGGGGTTCGCAGCAGTCTCTGCGTTTGACTTCCTCGCCATGCAGCGAAGTTTACGTGGCCTGCGGAGTCCGGGTCGCCGCGGCCTCGAGTACGTGCTCGGTTTCGACGCGGTCCTTGGCCCTGCGGCGGTCCTCCAGCACCGCCGTCCAGGCGTTGCGACGGGCGCCGCTCATGAGCAGCGACTCGATGCCCCGGAAGGCATCGGTGAACGACGGGATGGCGATGGCGCGAACGGGCGCGGCCTGCATGTCGATCCCTCTCTGGTGCTCTCGTCGGTGGAGCTTCGTGGGTCCGGTGGAAACGTCGTGGGTGCGGCGCGTGGAGCCAGCGTCACTGATTGGTGTTACCAGGGCGTGACCGACTGGTCAAACGATGATGAAACATTGACGCGGCCCGCCAGGTGTCTCCCTTGAGGGAGCCTAGGGGCCGCGTCGCCGTGGTGTTACCGCTTAGTAGGACTTTGTGCGCGAATTCACACAGTCGTCCGGTGGTCCATCGCCTGCTGGTACAGCCGACCCGCGCGGTACGAGGAACGCACCAGCGGACCCGACATCACGCCGGAGAAGCCGATGTCCTCGGCCTCCTTCGCCAGCTCCACGAACTCGGCCGGCTTCACCCAGCGCTCGACGGGGTGGTGCCGCGGCGAGGGCCGCAGGTACTGGGTGATCGTGATGAGTTCGCAACCCGCGGTGTGCAGGTCCTTGAGCGCCTGGGTGACTTCCTCGCGCTCCTCGCCCATGCCGAGGATCAGGTTCGACTTGGTGACCAGGCCGTACTCGCGCGCCTTGGTGATCACCTCGAGCGAGCGCTCGTAGCGGAAACCGGGGCGGATCCGCTTGAAGATCCGCGGGACCGTCTCGACGTTGTGCGCGAAGACCTCGGGGCGGGAGGCGAAGACCTCTTCCAGCAGCTCCGGCACCGCGTTGAAGTCGGGGGCGAGCAGCTCCACCTTGGTGTGGCCGCCGGCGCGCTCCGCCGTCTGCTGGTGGATCTGGCGCACGGTCTCGGCGTAGAGCCAGGCGCCGCCGTCGGGCAGGTCGTCGCGGGCGACACCGGTGATGGTGGCGTAGTTCAGGTCCATGGTGACCACGGACTCGCCCACGCGGCGCGGCTCGTCACGGTCCAGCGCCTCGGGCTTGCCCGTGTCGATCTGGCAGAAGTCACAGCGCCGGGTGCACTGGTCGCCACCGATGAGGAAGGTGGCCTCGCGGTCCTCCCAGCACTCGTAGATGTTCGGACAGCCGGCTTCCTGGCACACCGTGTGCAGTCCTTCGCCCTTCACCAGGGCCTGCATCTTGGTGTACTCGGGACCCATCTTCGCCCGGGTCTTGATCCACTCGGGCTTGCGCTCGATGGGCGTCTGGGCGTTACGGACCTCCAGGCGCAGCATCTTGCGTCCGTCGGGTGCGACTGCGGACACGACCGGCTCCCTGTGACTTCGATTCTTCGGCGCCCACCAGGGTACGCCCGTAAATTCATACGTTCTTACGTCGGCCAACCTGCGGGCGGGCGGACGCATTCCCCCGGGGTCGCCGCAAGGCCTCCCCGGGGCTCCCCCGGGCCTAGGAGGCCGCGGGCTCGACGACGCGGGGCCGCGGGTCGGCGCCCTCCAGGACGTACCGCAGGTGGCCCTCGACGACCGGCAGCACCTCGGCGATGGTGATCTCGCGGCCCAGTTCGTACGAGAGCGAGGTCACACCGGCGTCGCGGATGCCGCAGGGGACGATCCGGTCGAACCAGGTGTTGTCGGGGTTCACGTTGATCGCGAAGCCGTGCATCGTGACGCCCTTGGCGACGCGGATGCCGATGGCGGCGAGCTTGCGGTCCTCGCGGCGCTGGCCGGCGTTGGACGGCGCGTACTCCGGCCCGTTCAGCCGGGGGTCGAACTCCTCGTCCGCGAGCCGCGGGTCGAAGTCGAGCGACAGCCCGCCGAGCTTGGGGCGGTCCTCGACCGGGTCGCCGAGCACCCAGACGCCGGAGCGGCCCTCGACCCGGGTGGTCTCCAGGCCGAAGTCGGCGGCGGTGCGGATCAGCGCGTCCTCCAGCCGCCGGACGTGGGCGACCACGTCCACCGGGCGGGGCAGCTTCATGATCGGGTAGCCGACGAGCTGGCCGGGGCCGTGCCAGGTGATCTTGCCGCCGCGGTCCACGTCGACCACCGGGGTGCCGTCGAGGGGGCGCTCGCTGTCGGCCGTGCGCCGTCCCGCCGTGTAGACCGGGAGGTGCTCCAGCAGCAGGCAGGTGTCCTCGGTCTCGTCCGCGAAGCGTGCCGCGTGGACGCGCCGCTGCTCTTCCCAGGCCTCGGTGTACTCGACGGCATCCGGACCGAAGCCCAGATGGACAAACCGCAGCTCAGCCACCGCAGCGCCTCCTCGTTGAAACCCGCGTGCGTGCATATCGCACCCATATCGCACGCACCCAGCGTACGGCGCCCCCGCGACGGCCCGGCAGGGCCCCCGCACAGGGCCCCGGAAGGCGACCGCGCGGGCTCCGGGGCCCTAGGCCGGCTCGGCCGGCGGGGCTGGGAGGCGGCGGGGTTGCCTGCGGCCCCGCGGGGGCCGGTCCGGGTCCTCGTCGGCCCGCGGCAGCCGCCGGTGGCCCTCGGAGTGGTCGTTGACCCAGCCGCACACACCGCAGGCGTAGCGCCCGTCGAGCCCGGCGATCAGCGTGCCGCACCGGCGGCACTCGGCCTCGGTGATCTCGGGTGCGGGGAGCGGCGCGGTGGATTCGGGCACGCCGTGCGACTCGTGGGGCCAGCGGGTCATGCCCGCAGCTTAAGCGGGGATGCGGGAGCCGTCCGTAAAGGGCCTGCCCGGTTCTTCGCACGATCGGATGAATGTGGGATAGAAGGGGCGGTCCGGGCAGTGTTCGCCGCTACATTCACGCCGTTCACAGGGCCGGGACACCGGTCCGTCACGTCAGGAAACCGTGGAGCCGATGACGGAACGACCAGCCCAGCGCGTCCCCAACCGGCAGCTCGCGGCACTGATCGCCGAGGCCGGGTTCTCCAATGCCGGGCTCGCCCGCCGCGTGGACCAGCTCGGTCTGGAGCACGGTCTCGATCTGCGGTACGACAAGACCTCGGTCACCCGGTGGCTGCGCGGGCAACAGCCGCGCGGAACCACCCCGGCGCTGATCGCCGAGGTGTTCACGCGGCGGCTCGGGCGGCGGCTCTCGGCGCAGGACCTCGGACTGGACGCCTGCGCCCCGGTCTACGCGGGGCTGGAGTTCGCGGCCACCCCCGAGGAGGCCGTGGACATCGCGAGCGGCCTGTGGCGCAAGGACTCCGGTTCGCACGCCGAACTGCGGAAGATCGCCTTCACCCCGGCCGGACTCGTCGTCCCCAGCCGGGACTGGCTGATCGGCCGGGCCGACGAGCGCGTCGGCCGGGGCTCGGACCCGGGCGCCTCGCGGATCCCGGCCCAGAACCGCTCCACCGTGCCCCGCCAGCGCCAGATCGACCGGGGCCCCGGCCAACGGGTCACCGCCGGGGACATCGCCGCGCTCAGATCGGTCGGCGAGCTCTTCCGGGCGCTGGACCACGCCTACGGCGGCGGCCACGCCCGCCAGGCCCTGGTGCGCTACCTGGAGCACGAGGCGGAGCCGATGCTGCGCGGCAGCTACGGCGAGAACTCCGGGCGGCGGCTCTTCGCGGCCGCCGCCGACCTGACCCGGCTCGCGGGCTGGACCTCCTACGACATCGCCGCCCACGGCCTGGCCCAGCGGTACTTCGTCCAGGCCCTGCGGCTCGCCCAGGCCGCCGGGGACCGGCCCTACGGCGCCTACGTCCTGGTCACCATGAGCCGCCAGGCGGTCTACCTCGGCCACGGGCGCGAAGCCGTACAGCTGGCCCGGGTCGCCCAGCAGGGCGTCGGGTCGGGCCCGCCCCAGGTGGTCCAGGGGCTGCTGCACGCGGCGGAGGCGCGGGGGCACGCGGTCCTGGGCGAGGTGCGGGCGGCCACCGCCTCCCTCGTACGGGCGGAACGCGCGCTCGGCGCCGCGCGGCCCGGGGACGACGTACCGCACTGGGCGCGGACCTTCGACGAGGCGGAGCTGGCCGACGAGTTCGGGCACTGCCACCGCGACCTCCAGCAGTACCGGGCCTCGGCCCAGCACGCGGAGCGCTCGCTCCAGCTGCGCGCCCCGGGCTTCGCGCGCTCCCGGCTCTTCTGCCGGGTGGTGCTGGCCACGGCGCGGCTCGGGCTGGGCGAGCTGGACCAGGCGTGCGCCCTGGGCGCGGAGGCGGCGCAGCAGGCGATGGAGATGCGCTCGGTGCGCGCGGTGGAGTACGTACGGGACTTCGAGCGACGGTTGGAGCCCTACCGGGACGCGGCGGCCGTACGGACCTACCGGGACCGGGTGGCGTCGCTGTCGTAGCGGGGCCCGGGACGTGCCGGGGGCCCGGTCCCCCTCGGGTGACCGGGCCCCGCACTGGGTGGTTTCAGGCGGCCGCCGGTACGACGGGCTCCGCGACCGGCACCGGGATGCCGAAGTCGCGCAGGACGGCGGTGGTGGCGCGGCGCGCCGAGTGCAGGGCGCCCTGCACGGTGTTGGTGTCCCGGTGGTCGCCGCACACGTACAGCCCGGCGAGCAGCCGGACCGTGCGCCGCGTGTCGTACGGCGCGGGCATGGCCGGGACGGCCTCGGGCGTGTGGTGGACGGCGAGCGGCTCCCAGTCCCGGGTGGAGGTCTCGTAGAGCCGGGCGAGCCGGGAGGCCACCGTCCGGGCGGGCGGCGGCGGTCCGAGCACGGTGGTGCTGACGAGCGAGCGCCCGGCCGGGGCGCGGCTCGGGTCGACGGCGCTCATCACGGTGGTGTGCGCGAGCGGCCACTTGGGGTCGCCGTCGAGCAGGAGCGAGCCGTCCCAGGGCAGCTCGGCGGTGGTCGCGTGGTGGATGACGGTGATCTCGTGGAAGCGGGGCACGCGCAGGCCCGGCAGCAGCTCGGCCGCGGCGCGGGCGCCGGTGGCGAGCAGGACGGAACGGCAGGCGAAGTCGCCGTGCTCCTCGGTGGTCACCAGGTTGGTGGCCACCGAGCGCACGCGCACGCCGGTGCGCACGGTACCGGGCGGCAGCCCGGCGGCCAGGAGCGCGGGCAGGGCGGCGGCGCCGCCTTCGGGCACCGCGAGGCGGCCCCGGGCGAAGCGGCGCAGCGCGAGGTCGGCGACCCGGCTGGAGGTGGTGAGCTCCGGGTCGCAGAGCAGGGTGGAGAGCAGGGGTCGCAGGACCCCGGTGACCGTGCGCGGCGGCAGCGTCCGGCTGCGCAGCGCGGCGAGCGCGGTGCGTTCGGGACGCGCCAGGATCCGCTCCTCGGGCAGGGCCGCGAGTCGGCCGAGCGCGGCGCTGAGCCGGGCCTGGTCGAGCGAGCCGCTGGCGAGGGCGCGGGCCGGTGTGAGGGCTCCGGCCCTCAGTTGCTTGCCCTCGCTGTGGACGAGGACGCCGGGTGCGAAGGGCCGCAGGACCAGGCCCTCCAGGCCGGGCGTGCGGGCCAGTTCCGGGTACGAGGTGTTGAGGAGCTGACCGACCCGGTCCAATCGGAATCCGTCGGTCCGCTCGGTGGCCATCCGGCCGCCGGGATCGTCGGCGGCCTCCAGGACGGTGACGCTGACCCCCGCTGCGATCAGATGGTGTGCCGCCGAGAGTCCTGAGACTCCGGCTCCCACGATGACTACGTCTGCACGGTGTGCGCTGCTGAGCACGTGCCCCTCCCCGAGGTCGGCGCGGCTTGTCTGGTCCTCCTTCCCCCAACCAGCTCCAGCAGAACCCGAGTTCGATGCGCTTTTCCGAACGTTTCCGGTTGCATACCGGTCGCACCGCGGACATGTGCGGGTCGCATGCGGGTCACGAACGGTCGCACGCCGGGCGGCGTCCGCCCACCGGCGCGCCCCCTCGAATGCGCCCCCCGATGCTCACGAACGCGCCAGCGCCGCCCTGATCGCCTCGTCGATCCCGGGGTGGCGGAAGACGAACCCCGACTCCAACAGCCGCGCGGGCCGCACCCGCTGGCTGCCCAGCACGTCCTCGGCGAACTCGCCCAGCGCGAGCCGCATCGTCGCCGCCGGTACGGCGCACACCGTCGGCCGCCGCAGGACGCGCCCCATGGCCGCGGTGATCTCCCGGTTGGTCAGGGGTTCCGGAGCGGTGAGGTTCACCGGGCCGGACAGCTCCGGGGTGACGATCAGGTGGCGCAGGGCCGCGATCTCGTCGTGCAGGGAGATGTACGACCAGTACTGGCGGCCGTCTCCGAGGCGGCCGCCGATCCCCGCCCGGAACACCGGGAAGAGCTTGCCCCAGGCGCCGCCCTCGGCCGCGACGACGAGCCCGGTCCTCGCGAAGGCGGTCCGTACCCCGGCCGCCGCGGCGGGGGCGGCGGCCGCCTCCCACTCCACGCAGACGGAGGGCAGGAAGCCGGTGCCCGGCGGGGCGGTCTCGTCCACGGCGCGCCGACCGGTGTCGCCGTAGTAGCCGATGGCGCTGCCGCAGACCAGGACGGAGGGCGGCCGCTCCATCGACGCCACGGCGGTGGCGATCGCGGCGGTGCCGAGCACGCGGCTGTCCCGGATCTCCCGCTTGTACCGCTCCGACCAGCGGTGGTCCCCGACGCCGGCCCCGGCCAGGTGCACGACGGCGTCGCTGCCGGTCAGGGCCTCGGGGGCGACGTGGCCGCGGCCGGGGTCCCACTCGGCCTCGTCCGGGGCGGTGGGGGCGCGGCGGACGAGGCGCACGATGTCGTGGCCGTCCTTGCGCAGGGAGCGTACGAGCGCCGTTCCGATGAGCCCGGCCGAGCCGGTGACCACGATCCGCATCCCCCCATCCTGCCCGTCCCCCACCAAGAACCCCGCCACCAACCCCTCCCGACCAGCCGGAGCCGAAGTCAGCCGCGCCGGGCCAAACCCGGCCCACCGGAGCCAAAGTCAGCCCCACCGGAGCCAAAGTTCAGCCTCGCCGGCGTTTGAGGCGCGGGTCCGGGCGGAGCCCGGGGCGGG
>NZ_JBHWLC010000156.1:0-7920 GCF_042730635.1 Streptomyces sp. NPDC059917 | reverse complement strand
GGGGGGGGGGGGCCGGCCGCGGGGGGGGGGGGGGGTGGCTGGTGTTGCCTCCGGCGGCGCCTCAAACGCCGGCGGGGCTGAAATCGCTGGCGAGGGTGCCTGCGTGGGGTGGGGTGGCGGGTGCTTCGCCTGAGCGGGGCTGGGATCGCTGGCGAGGGTGCCTGCGTGGAGGTGGGGTGGCGGGTGCTTCGCCTGTGCGGGGCTGGGGGTGGCGCTTTTGGAGGCTGGGGTGGGGGTGGGGTCAGTGTTTGGGCCAGCCGATGTCTTCGTCCGATTGGGCGTCTTGGGGTGGGTCGATGGTGTCGTCTCCGATGTGCGGGAAAGCGGCAGCGGGGACGGCCGCGTGTGGTGCGCACACCGATGGCCTCATCGTCGACCCCCAGGCGTCGGAAAAGAGCAGGTCCCGGCCGGGTGCGGGGCCGGGTTCTGGAGAGTCTGCCTCGATCTGCTGGAGGAGCGCTCGAGGAACGGGTGAAGGTGGGATGAGGGGGACCGGCGAATCGTGGCAAAGGTTTGCCCGGGTGTTGCCAGGCGGCCTACGCTCGGTGCGGTTCTCCCGGCGACTCTCCTGCCCCGCTCACCCCAGGGATGCTCATGCTGCGACAGCCCGCGTTCGGACACCGCCTGAAGAAGTTAAGGATGGCCCGGGGCCTGTCCCAGACCGCGCTCGCGGGGGAGGGCATGTCGACCGGTTACCTCTCCCGGCTGGAGTCCGGTGCCCGCCAGCCCACCGAACGGGCCGTCACCTACCTCGCGGGCCGACTCGGCCTGGAACCCTCCGACTTCGAGGAGCCCGCGACCGGATCGCTGGCCCACGCGCTCACCCTCGCTGCGTCCACCGGTTCCAGCGACGCCATCGAGGAGCTGCGCCAGGCACTCGCCGCCGAGGCCCACGAGAGTCCCGTACTGCGCTGGCAGGCCCTGTGGCTGCTCGCGCAGGCCGACCGGTTGCAGGGGGAGCACGCGGCCGAACGCGAACGGCTGGGGCAGCTCGTCGCGCTCGGCGACGAGGTCGGCGTCACCGAGCTGCGCGTGCGCGGGCTGACCCGGCTCGCCCGCTGCCTGCGTTCCCTCGGTGACATCACCCCGGCCCTCGACGCGGCCGTCGAGGCGCACCGGCTCGCGCTCGGCGAGGACCTGGGCGTGGAGGACCGGGCCACCGCGCTGCTGGCGCTGATCTCCGTACAGGCCGAGGCGGGCCGCATCGGCGAGGCGCGGGCGCACGCCGACGAGCTGACCGCGCTGGTCGAGGGACGTTCGGACGCGCTGTGGGCGGAAGCCATGTGGACGGCCGCCGCCGTCCGGATGAGGCAGGGCGACTACCCCGGCGCGCAGGCCTGCCTGGAGCAGGCGCTCGAACGTTTCAGCAGCCAGGAGGACCTGGTGCTCTGGCTCAGGCTGCGCCTGGCCGCCGCCCGGCTGCACCTGCAGCGCCTGCCCGCCGATCCCGAACAGGCCCAGCGCCGGGCCGCCGAGGCGGAGGCCGCCCTCGCCTTCGTCGGCACGCCCGCGCTGCGCCAGGACCTCACCGCGCTCAAGGCCGATCTGGCCTTCGCCACCGCCCGGTACGACGACGCGCGCGCCCTGCTCGGCGAACTGGCCGGGGACGCGCCGAGGATGACCTACCGCGACCAGGTCCGGCTCGAGATGCTCCGCCACCAGCTGCTGATCCTCGGCGGCGACCCGGCCGGCATCCAGGGCCTGCGCACCCTGGCCCAACAGGCCCAGGAGGACGCCAACATCGACCTGGCCGCCGAGATCTGGCGCATGCTGGCCGACGCCCTGGCCGAGAGCAGCCGGTCCGCCTCCGCCTGAGCGACGCTTCTCGCGACGGCGGAGGCGGACCGGCTTGAGGAAGGTTCGAGTCGGGACGTGCACCCTGGAGGGCACCCGCAGAGGTGAAAGGGGCGTTCATGTCGTCGCAGCGTGTGCACGCGAGCGAGCAGACGGCGTGGGTGGCCGCCCCGGCCGGCGTGGTCTACGGACTGCTGGCCGACGCCGTGCGCTGGCCCCTCCTGCTGCCCTCCCCCGTCCACGTCGAGCGGATGGACTTCGACGGCGAACGCGAACGGCTGCGGCTGTGGGACGTCGCCGGTGACCGGGTCCGCTCCTTCCACGTCACACGGGTGCTGCGCCCCCACGCCCGCGCGGTCGATTTCGAGCAGGAGGACACCGCCCGGCTGGGCGCGCCCGTGTCCGGTACCTGGACCGTCGAACCGGACGGCGACACCGGATCGCTGGTGACCCTGAGCCAGCGCCGGACCCTGATCGGTCTGCCCGCCGCGGAGAGCGAGCGCAGCCACCGGGAGTGGCGGGCGGAACTGGACGCGCAGCTCGCCCACCTCAAGGAGACCGCCGAGCGCTGGGAGCGGATGGACGGGCTGTTGTTCTCCTTCGAGAACAGCGTGCACGTCCAGGGCTCCGCCGAGCTGGTCTACGACTTCCTCTACCGGATCGGGGACTGGAGCGAATCCGTCCCGCACGTGGAGTGGTCCAGCGTCGTCGAGGACGTGCCGGGCGTACAGGTGGCGGTCGTGGACACCTGCGCCGAGCCGGGCGGGCGGACGGTGTCCACGCGGGCGGTGCGGCTGTGCTTCCCCTCGGCCGGGCGGATCGTCTACAAGGAGCTGGTCACCCCCGAACCGATCGCCGCGCACAGCGGCGAGTGGTCCCTGGTGCCCGACGAGGACGGGGTCCGCGTGGTCTGCGCGCAGCAGGTGATGCTGAGCGAGGAGGCCGTCGGGCGGGTGCTGGGCGAGGGGACGAGCCTCGCGGAGGCCCGCAGGTACGTGCGCGGCTGGCTGGGGCGGGCGAGCGAAGAGGTGCTCGGACTGGCCAAGTGGCACGCACAGAGCGCCGTGCGCAGGTTGCGGTGACGGATTGTCCGAGATGACCCCACTTCGATGATCACGAACTCGTCGACGACAAGGAGCAGTTCGATGGCGCTCATCCGGTCCGGTCCCGTGCAGGAGCGTGTGGTCGAGCCGACCGGGCCCACCGGGGCGGTGGGGACGGGCCTCGACCGGCCGGTGCGGACGCGGCACCACGCGCTCGCGCACCCCTACGCGGCCCTCGCGCCCACCGTGGACGTCGCGCTGCGGGCGGTGCGGCTGGAGGCGCTGCTCTCCGACCCCTACGACGAGGCCAACCCCTACGGCTTCCACGCGCTGCGCGAGGGCACCGGGGGCCGGGTCGGCGGGGCGCAGCGCACCGCCGTCGAGGCCGCCGTGCGGGCCGAGTTCGTACCGGCCGCGCGGGGCGGACGCTTCACCGCCGCCGACGACCTCGTACGGGTGCTGCGCCCGCTGCTGCGCCGGGACCTGGCGCTCGGCCACGCCCACGGCGCGCGGGCCCTGATCGCCGCGACGCAGCGGGAGGAGCCGGTGCCCGAGCGGGCGGGGGAGTTCGCCGCGCTGCTCGGTCCGTCGGCGCTGATCGCCACCACGGGTACGGCGCTGCGCGCGGCGGTACGGATGGTCGCCGAGCGGGGTCGGACCGAACCGGAGGTCCGGCAGTGGCGGGGCCCGCTGGCCGCCGCCTTCGCCGATCTGCTGGCCTGCGAGGCCCTGGTGGCGGTGGGCCTGCGGGCCAGTGCGCTGCCGCACGGGAGCGGGCGGGCCCTGCGCGCGGCCGTCGGCTACGCGACCGTGCTGGTGGTCGGCGGGGTGCTGGACGAGCTGGAGCTCGTACTCGGTGAGTGCGGGCGGCCGGTCGACTCCCTGGAGCGGCGGATGGTGGCCGAACTGGCGGCGGACGCGTCCCGGTCCGGGGCCGGACCGACGGACGTCCGCGCCCACCAGAGCGACCTGGTGCGGGAACTGCCCGCGCTGGCCTGCGCCTTCGAACGCCGGTCGGACACCACGGGCGCCGTGCTGTTCCGGCTGGGCGAGGCCATGCCGGCCCGGAGCGTGCCCCCGGCGCCGGAGGGCGACGACACCCTCGTCGGCGTGCTCACCGGGGCCGCGGCCCGGCTCTCCACCGCCGTCGCGGGGGGCGAGGCGGTCACCGCGGCGCTGGCGCGTGTGGCGGGCCGACTGGTGAGCGAGCAGCGGGCACTGCACGGGCCGTGCCTGGCCGCCGCGCACGCGGGTCGCGCCGAGCCGACGGTACGGGCGCTGGCCGACCGGCAGGCGATGCTGCTGCTGGCGGCCGCCGTGCTGGGGGTGCAGGGGGCCGCCGCGGGGCGGGGCCTGTTCCTGGGCGGCGAACACTGGCCGCTGCTCGCCGCCACGCGGATCGCGACCAGACTCGGCATCGGTCCCGGCGGCCCGGGCGGGCCCGCGGACATCGAGGCGCAGCAGCGGGTGTGGGCGGAGTTGGACGGGCGCGACCGGCTCGGCGTCGACTGCGACCTCTACGCGACCCGGGTGCTGTGGTGAACGCGGCAGGGGTAGGGGCGTCGGCGGTGGGGGCGGAGTACGGGCCGGGGTCCGCGCCGCTGGCGGTCGCCGGGCCCGACGGGCCGTGGGACGAGCTCGGCGACCGGCTCGACGACGAGGGCCGGGCGGTCGTCTGCACCACCTGGGGCCAGTGGCTGACGGCCGCGCTGCTGGATCCGGCGCTGCGGCCGCTGCTCGGGCACGACTGGCCGCGCTACCGGCAGGGGCCGACCGCGGCGGGGCGGATGCGCTTCGCGGTGTCCCGGCTGGTCATGAAGTACACCGCCGCGAGCGCGCTGAACGTGCCCGTGGACACCCTCGACCTCGGGTACCGGCCCGGCGGTCGGCCCGTGCTGCGCGGGCTCGGCGGCGAGCTGGAGGTGAGCCTGGCGCACACCGACGAGCTGATCGTGGTCGGGGTGAGCCGGACCGGGCCGATCGGGGTGGACGCGGAACCCGCGGCGCGGGAGATCTCCTTCGAGCTGCTGCGCGAGCACGTGTGCACCCCGGCGGAGGACGCGGAGCTGGCCCTGCTGCCCGAAGAGGAGCGCAGGGCCCGGATGCTGCGGCTGTGGACGCTGAAGGAGGCGTACACGAAGGCGCTCGGGCACGGGATGCGGCGCAGCTTCGCCGGTTTCGGCTTCGTGATCGAGCCGATGGGGCCGATCGGGCCGGGGGCGGGCGGGGGTGCGGCGCGGGCCGTCCTGGCCGAGGTGCCGGGGGAGTCCGGGGACGGGGACGCGCGGGAGGGGTGGACCTTCGCCACGCATCCGGTCCAGGGGCGCTATCTGGTCAGCGAGGCGCACCGGCGGGTGCGTTCGGGCGCGGTGCCCGTGGCGGCGCCGGCGGACTCCGGTTCGCGGCGCGCTGCAGGGCCACTTGAGGAAAGGGTCCCCGAACCGACGGGCCTACTACGCTTTTTGGACCGGTAACCTCCGGCCGGGCCAAGGGAAGGCGTACGCCGTGAAGGCAAGGGGACTCGCCGCAGCGCAGCCCACGCACAGTCCGAGCCCGACGCCGATGTTGATGCCGACGAAGTCGCCTGTGCCGACGCCGAGCCCGATGCCGATGCCGATGCCGACGCCGGTGTTGGTTCCGGTGTTGGTTCCCGTGTGGATGTCCGTGCCTGCCGCCGTGGGCGGGGGCGTGCCCGTGCCGTGTCGCGTCCGGGTCGGGGGCCGTCGTGCCGGTCGGGTCGGATAGGCCGGGCTTCCTCCAGCTCCCGGTGGCGGCCGGGGGAAGGCCGGGACGGGGATGACCGGTGCATCGGGCCCGAGGAGCCCGGGGCCGGTCCTCGCCGTGGTGTGCGAGGCGGGGCGCCGTACGCCCGGTGGCGCGCTCGTCTTCGGCGTGCGCGGACTGCGCGACGACGCCGACGCCGAACTCTTCGCCGCGCGGATCGCGGGGCGCCACCGGGAGTTCCAGGTCACGCTGGAGTGCCACGGGCCGGGGCGGCACACGCTGCGACTGGTCCCCGGGGCGGGGGCGGCCGTGGACGCCGGGGGCGGGGCGGGCGCCGAGCTGCTCGCCGATCTGCTCGGCCCGCGCGCGGGAGCCGGTGAACCGGTCGCCCTGGCCGGTCACCAGCGGGACCTGCTGCGGGAGGCGGTCACCCGGCACGGCGGCCCCGACCGGCACATCGAGCAGCTGCACTGGAACTGGTCGGGGCCCCTCGACCCGGCGCGCTTCGCCGCGGCCTGGCAGTCGGTGGCCGACCGGGAGGTGGTGCTGCGGGCCGCCTTCGACTGGACGGTGGTGGCCCGGCTCGTGCTGCACCCGCGCGCCGACGTCGACGTCGTCCACCGGGCGTACGGGGAGACCGGCTGGCCCGAACTGCTCGCGGCCGACCGGCTGCACGCCTTCGCCCTGGACCGGCCGCCGCTGCTGCGGCTGACCCTGCTGCACGGGCGGCCCGCGGAGCCCGTACGGGTCCTGCTCACCTACCACCGGGCGCTGCTCGACGAGCGCGGGGTGCACCTCCTGCTGCGCGAGTTCTACCGGGCCTACCTGGCCGGCGGGGTGCTGCCCGGCGGGGAGCGCCGCCCGGACCTGCGCGACCACGCCGACTGGCTGGCTCGGCAGCACAGCGAGGGCGCGCGCGAGCTGTGGACGCGGACCGCTCCCCCGCGCCATGCCGCGACCGCGGTGGGGCGGCGGGGCGCCGACACCCGGCAGAGCGGCTCGGGACGCCAGCGTCGGCGGCTGGTCGAGCCGTACAGCTCCGGACTGCGTTCCTGGGCCGCGGCCCGCGGGGCCGGGGAGAGCAGCGCGCTGCACGTGGTGTGGGCGCTGCTGCTGTACCGGGCGGCGGGGGTCGCGGGGCCGTTGCGGGTGAGCTTCGGCGTGCAGCTCGGGCCCCGGGACATCGCGCTGCCGGGGGCGGCGGGGATCCCTGGGGTGCTCGGGCATCCGCTGCCGATGACGGTGCGGGTGGATCCGGCGGCGCCGCTGGCCGAGCTGCTCCAGCAGGTGCGGGACGCGATGCTGGACCTGGCGGCGTACCCGTGGGTGTCCGGGGACCGGATCCGGGCGTGGATCGGGCGGGGTGACGGCGAGCGGTTGACCGACACCGTCGTGTCCTTCGACGCTCGGCCCGAACTCCCGCCGGGCGTGCGGGCCGAGCTGGAGGCGCAGGGGATCGGGGTGGACGAGCCGCGGACCGTGGCCGGTGGCAGCAGCCTGCCGATCACGCTCAACGCGCGGCACGAGCGGGGTGGGGCGCTGGCCCTCAGCGCGGTGTACGACCGGGCGAGCGTGGCCGACGAGGACGCGTCGGCGGCGCTCGGTCAGTGCCTGGGGCTGTTGCGGGCGCTGGCGCAGATGCCGGACGCGGGGACGACGGTGGGCCAGGCGTTGGCCCTGCTGGCGCACGTCGAGGTGCCGTCCGTGGCGCCGCACGCGCCGCTGCCCCGGCGGGTGACCGTTCGCACGCTGCGGGTGGGTGGGGCCGGGGCGGACGTGATCTGCCTGGTGGCCGTGCCGGGGGTTGCGGCGGGGGCGTACGAGCTGTTCGCTCGGCGGCATCGGGGGCCGGAGACGGTGGTGGCGTTGTGGGCGCCGGGGGTGGGGGTGGGTATGGGTGGGGTTGGAGGTGTGGGTGGGGGTGTGGGTGTGGTGCCGTCTGTGTTGGACGGGGTGCTGGTTCCTGGGGGGCGGTTGTTCCTGTGCGGGTGCGGGCCGGGGGCGGGGGTGGCGCAGGCGTTGGCGGGGGCGTTGGTGGCGGGGGCGGTGGTTCCTCTGGTGACGGTGGTGATGACGGGGGTTGCGGGGGCGGAGGCTACGGCCGATGCGTTGGTGCGGGCGTTGGAGGGGGTTTCGGTGCCGGTGCGGTAGGGCTTCGCCGGGTGGGTGGGGGTGGGGTGCCATGGTCGGCTGGGCCTCCGGGGCGCCTCAAACGCCGGCGGGGCTGGGTTTGGTGGCGCGTGGATCGGCGGCGGATGCCTCGGTGGGGCTGGGATGGGTTGGTGTGTTGAACGTATGCGGGCCCTCCGGGGGCGCCTCAAACGCCGGCGGGGCTGAGAGTGGTGGCGCGTCGTTGGTC